>JBCCOX010000358.1:0-5543 GCA_039025155.1 Deinococcota bacterium
ATAAAGTGGGTCATAAGCTGCGTTGGGAAGTACATCGTAGGTGAGGGGTAACTGCCCTGTGTGACGCGGCCAGCTAAACGGCAAGTTGCCGCTGGGATTGTAGCGTCCAAAGAGGACATCTGTCAGTGCTGTGCCTGCTTCACTTCCGGGTAAATAGGCCATCACCAGTGCGTCTAGACCTAACCAAATGTCTTCAGGAAGAATCAGCGGGCGACCTGCTAAAAGCACAACGACAACGGGCGTGTCCATGTCCATAAGCGTGCGCAACATGTCAAGCTGCAGTGCGTCAAGGCTGATGCTGTCACTGTCACCTTCACCTTCAGCATAAGGTGGTTCACCAACCACGGCGACAACTACATCTGCCTCACCTGCCATGGTTTGTAAGGTGTCGGCACTGCGGTAAAGGGAGGTAGTTGTGATGTTAGCTGATGTTGGGGCGGTTTGCTCGAGTGCTTCAAGTACCGTTAACCCCGGCGGACGCTCATTACTGTTTCCTATGCCTTGCCAACCAATTGTCCAACCGCCAGTCTGATTGGCGATGCTATCAGCGCTAGGACCAACGACAAACACGCTAGCGTCCTCAGCAAGGGGTAAGACACCGCTGTTCTCGAGCAAAGTGATGGACTCGAGCGCAGCTTGTTTTGCCAGTGTGCGTTCGGGTTCAATCACAATGCCATTAGCTAAATCAGCATCCACAAAAGGAGCCTCAAACAAGCCCAGTTCCATCTTGAGCGTGAGGATGTTGCTGACAGCGTCGTCAATGCGGGACATAGGCACGGTGTCAGCCTCAACTAAACCTATGAGCGTGCTAGTGAAGCGGCTGGCATCGTGTGGGACCATGTACATATCTATACCCGCGTTAATGCTCATAGCAACAGCCTCCTCAAAACTGCCTGCCACCTTGTGAACGGTCACCAGTTTGAGGATGTCTTCCCAGTCAGAAATCAGTACACCGTCAAAGCCCATCTGCGTTCTGGCAATGGTTTGCAACATGGTAGGTGAAGCGTGAACGGGCACGCCGTTAATCGCCCCGCTGTTGGCCATCATGGCCATAGCGCCTTCAGAGATGCCTGCTTGAAAGCTAGGGAAGTGAACCATCTGTAGGGTACGCATGTCTAAAAAAGCCGGGCTGCGGTCAAAGCCGGTAAGTGCTTGCCCGTAACCGCCAAAGTGTTTAACCGTAGCCGCAACTTCACCCGAGCTCTGAAAACCGCGTACGCTAGCCGCCACCATGCTCGAGGCAAGATAGGCATCTTCCCCAAACGACTCATAAAACCGCCCCCAGCGTGGGTCGCGGGCCACGTCTGCAACCGGGGCAAAGGTCCAGTGGGTGCCAACCGCGCGAACATCACGTGAGACTCGAGCGCTGACCTGCTCAACTAACTCAGGGTTCCAAGTCGCCGCTAGCCCAATATTGTGCGGGTAGATGGTTGCACCTTGCACGTTGTTGTGCCCATGAACAGCATCAATCCCGTAGATGTAGGGGATGTCTAAACGCGAATAGCGCAGGGCAGCTTCTTGCAGGTCATTGGTCATCTCTGCCCACGCTTGGGGCGTGTTGGGAATCGGGGCCGCGCCACCACCAGAGAGAATTGAGCCTACCTGATTTCCCTCAAAGATGATGCGCAACCACTCGTCACTCAACGGGCCACGATCCCACTCGCCACGTCCCATCATGCGCGCCACATCAATCTGGGTCATCTGCCCAACTTTTTCAGCTAGTGTCATTTGCGAGAGGAGATTGGCGACTCGAGCTTCCACAGGCTGGCTAGCGTCTTTATAAAAGTCATCTTGAGCCAGTCCAATACTTGTGAGATACACACTCATAAGACACAGGATCAGCAGCCAACGTTTCATAAGGGTAGCCTCATTTCGAGAGTTGATTGTGACGACGAAACGGTCAAGCACAATAACGTGAGTTAACGTCACATTAGCATCGTTAACTTGTGAGGCTGGTTGTGAGAGGTCTTAACGCATGGTGGATGATGCATGTTCGTTTCCCAATAAAAAAGCCCTCGGTTAAGAGGGCTCATCTTACAAGAATTAGGTGGGGGTTACTCGAGCTGTGCCAATTGGTCAGCAAGGATTTCGTTGGCTTCTTCGTTAACTTCGTTTAAGGTTTCGGTCACATCTGCACCTTCCATAATGCGGGCAGCAGCTTGGGAGATGGCGTCGCGCACGAAGTCGTAACCGGGTACGGGTGGTTCAGAGGTGCTGGTAGCGAGCAGATCAAACGCGGTTGCATAGGCAGGGTTTTCCTCAAAGTAGGTTTCCATGCCCTCAGCAACGCTTTGACGCACAGGGAAATAGCCAGATGCACCTGCCCAACGCGCTTGTGTTTCAGCACTGGTGAAGTACTTGATAAATAGCCAGGTGGCAAGTTCAGTTTCTGGCGAGTGTTTAGGCAGACTTACCGACGCACCGTAGATGTTCTGAACAGGTTCCGCCGTGTTGTGGGGGATGGGCGCAACGCTCCACTCGAACTGGGCACCTTCGTCAATAGCACCTTGATAAAACGGGAAGCCGGAGGTCGAGCCTGTGGTGAACAGGCTAGTACCTGCCCCGAAGTCGGTTTGGTCGCCAAAACGTTCAGCAACCAGTCCCAAGCAGCCTTCTTCAATAAGGTCTTGCAAGAAGTTAAACGCTTCAATAGCAGCAGGACTGTTGTAGGTGTATTGGTTGGTATCTGCGTCGTAAATGTCGCCACCAAAAGCGTACACCCACGCAGCCACGGTAGATGCCCCGGTGGTGAAGCGGTAGCCTACGCTGCTGCCTGCACCTGTAGCACTGCTAAACGGGGTGTTGGCGGCAGCACAGGCCATCTCTTGAAACTCAGCGGGTGTGCTGGGCGGTGCGTCGTAGCCAAGTTCAGCGAGCCATTCTTGGTTGTAGTACATGACTTCCATGGAACGGTTAGGGGGAAAGCCAAGGCGTTTGCTGTCAAAGGTAGGGAAGACATCCTGAGACAAAAAGCCAGCGAAAAAGTCGTTCAAATCTTCGTCAGAAAGTCCCCAAGTTGGGCTCGAGACAAGTGGCGCCACATCAATCAAAGCATCTGCCAGTTGATAGGTAGCAGCTTGGTTTTGGTAGGCCACAACAAGGTCAGGTGCGGCATCTGTATTGAGTAGAGGTAGCATCTTTTGGAAAATGTCACCATAACCGCCTTGGTTAGAGGCGTTTACAGTGATACCGTACTCGTTGGTGGCGTTAAACTCGTTCACAAGTTCGTTCAAGAGGTCTTCGCGCACACCCGTGTGGTTATGCCAAAAGGTGATTTCTTGCCCGCTGGGGTCAACACCTTCATAATCTTGGGCGAACGCTCCCAGTGGTGCTAGGGTGAGTAGCATCATTGCCAGCAACTTGATGAGTCTTCTAAGCATCATTAATCCCCTTTCAAAGGTAAGCATAGCTCTACCAATATGGTCATAAGACCTTGTGAATGTCAGCTAAAAGTCAGGAAAACCTTGCTGTTAGCTAACTAGCATGAGTCACGACGTGCCTATTAGACAACATGGTTTCATCTCAAATGGAAATACCTAACATGATGATGGTTGTGATGGGAGTTCTAACCAAGCTCGAGGCTCTCTATGCTGTGCGTATCATATCAATGAACGTGTCACTTGTGTAAGTCTTGACCTCAAGACCTTTTCATGAATGTGCTTTACAGGTGGATTTAACCTTTCAGCCCAGATGTTGCTAAACCTTCCGTAAACTGCTTCTGCGTAAAAAAGTAAAGGACAATCACAGGCACAATGCTAATCACCGACGCCGCCATGAGCAAATGGGTCTGCGTACCCGCTTCGTTACGGAAGTTGTAAAGTCCCACCATAAGCGGCCGCCAGGTGTTATCAGTGGTTACTAACAGAGGCCATAAAAACGCATTCCAAGACGTAATAAACGCGAACAGCGTCACCGTAAGCAGCACCGGGCGGCTCATCGGAATAACCACCCGCAGTAAAAAGGTGAGGTGGCCAGCGCCGTCAATCTGCGCAGCATCCCAAAGTTCTTGTGGCAAACGGGCAAAAAACTGCCTCAGCAAAAAGATGGAAAAGGCACTGCCCATAAACGGCACGGTGAGTGCGGGCAAGCGGTTAAACCAACTGCCCCAGGGGATAATATCGCCGCGCACCAGCAAAAAGTTGGGGATAAACGTGACCGTTTCAGGAATCATGAGGCTGGCAAGTAAAATCGTAAAAATAAGGCTGCGCCCCGGAAACTTAATGCGCGCAAAGGCGTAGGCGGCTAGCGTTGAGCTCACCAGTAAGCCTGTGAGTGTTACTGCAGTAATAATGACACTATTCAAAAAGTATCTGGCAAATTCAGCTTCTTGCCACGCTTCAGCGTAGTTAGCAAATTGGGGCGTGCTGGGAAGCCACTGCTTGTTGATGGTTTCGCCGAGGGTCATCAGCGAGCTAGACAGCATCCACGCAAACGGCAACATGCCAATGAGCCCGCAAACGGTCAAAATGATGTAGGTTGGTAGCTGCGACACGCGAAAAGGCACGGCGGTTGTTTCCCTTGGGGGCGCGTGTGCCTCTGTTGTGTCATCTGCTTGGTTAAATGCAGGTGCAAAATCACCAGATGTGCGTTTGGGTAGGTCAGCCATAAAACACCTTGCGTCCTAACACGCGCTGTTGAAAAAGCGTAAAGCCTAAAATAAGCAAAAACAAAATAATGGACTGGGCAGCCGCTAAACTAAAATTGTTTGACCGATAAAATGAATCAAAAATAATGAGGCTAGCCGTGTCTACACTGTCCTGTGCAAAGGATGTGCGCATCACAAAAAGTTGACTAAATGCTTGGAACGTACCTATGAATCCCAAAAGTACTAAGTAAAACGTTACCGGCGACAAAAGTGGCACGGTGATGTGCCAAAAGTTGGCAATAGGACCTGCGCCATCAATTTGAGCAGCCTCGTAGAGGTCTTTAGGAATATCAGCTAGACCTGCCAAAAACACCACGATGTTCCAACCCACGTAAGTCCAGACGCCAAACAAGATAATGCTTACCAGTGCAAGACTAGGTCCAGCCCACAGACCTGGTAAACTGAGCCCCCACAGTTCAGTGACAGGGCTAGACTCAGCTAGCCAGGTTTGCATGGGTAAGCCCAGTGCTGTCATAGCTGAATTAGCTAAGCTTGTTTCGCGGCGTGAAAAAATCACGCTAAAAACCACGGCACTGGCGACCAGCGGTGTGATGTACGGCAAGAAAAAGATGATACGGAACAAGCTGCGCCCACGTAATTTTTGGTGTAACAGGAGCGCGATGAGTAGTGCCAAAATAATTTGTAGTGGGATGGTGCCGAACGCATAAAATAGCGTGATAATTAGCCCTGACCAAAAGCGGTCATCGCCATCTCGCATGAGCACCTGCCAACCGAGTGCCACGCTGGTTCCCGCAGCTAATAAGACAAAGCTGCTAGCAAGTTTAAAAAAGCCTGTATTGGTTTGGTCTAAGTTGGGGTTAGATGCAGATGTCCATAATTGATGTGCTAGTAAAATAAGCGCGAGTCCGCCAAAAAACGCCGCGCCAGCCGTCCACGA
>JBCCOX010000359.1:0-5542 GCA_039025155.1 Deinococcota bacterium
CCTTGCGCTTATCACTGCTGTAGGGCAAGACCCGCTTACACTTATTGATGCATTTGTAACCAGTCCTGATCTAGCTACGTTTCGGGTGACTGAACTTGGTCGCCAGACGCTCGAGCCCGCTAGTCTTAATGCACTGTGGCTACTTGTAGCGCTGGAAAATCTCCAAGACGGTGGCGTTGAAGGTTACATCAGTTTTATGGGGTTTCAGGACCTAAGCACCAATACGGCGGTGTTGGCGTTTTTTATTGCTAATGCAGAACGCTTTGAAGCCCAAGGCGGTGCTGCTTTACCGCTCGTTGTATTTACCGAAGCAGATACCACCATGTTTGTGACCACAGCGCGCGACCCGAGCCCGTCGTTTCCAGAGCTAGTGCCGTATCAGGGAACTGTCAAAGTGCCTCAAGGGTGGATGACCCAATATGACGCTGCTAGTGGGACGTTGCTAGCGCAAGAAGACATGGCTGATGCCAACAGCCCTAGTTTGTTAGGGATTTCGGTGCGCGATCAGGGTGTAGCGCCTGCTATTGCCCTCGAGCAACTACTTATCTCTACGGGCTTTGAGCAGATGAATATTTTGTCAGAGGAGGTCCTCGGTGGGGACGGCCGCATTCGTGTACTTGATGCCGTTTCAGAAGGGGAACCTGTACGAGCTGTGTTTGCAGTTTTTCGAGATGCCAACACAGGCACGCTCAACGCTTACGGCTTTGGCGCGCGCAGACAGCGCTTTGATGAACTTGGTGGGGTGGATTTACTGATGGTGACACTGGGTGGGCTCGAGCTAAGCCAACTTTCCCGCGTGAACATTCCAGAGGGTAGCAGTGCGAACACAGGCATTTACAACGACCTCATCCAGTTTGGTCAAGTGTATCAGCAAGAGTTTATGCAGACGCCAGCGGTACAAGCTCAAGCAGCTAGCGTGAGTCAAAATAGCCTAGCCCTGCAGCAAATGATGCTCGACACACAGCAGCAGATGTTCAACACCTGGAGCAACAACATTGGTGGCGGTGATTGGTGTTGGGCGGATAGTTACGGAACCTGTTTTTAGATGGCTACTCGTTATCCAACACTTCAACAAGACTAATTGCACTGTCCATGGCCTGCTTAACCGAGTCGATCATAGTGTGCTGAACGGTGCCGCGCCCAGCACTAGCTGCAGCGACAGCAGCGGTCGCAACATTGACAGCGAGTTCTCTGGCTTGTTCGCTGGTTTTGCCCTCGAGCTTGGCAACTTTGTATTGTAACTGCGCAATAAGACCCAACAAAATGGTGTCGTTGATCTCTGACATGCTGTTAGTTTACCTATTTCTTAGATGAGGATTGGCATCTTTACCAGAAATATTGCTTACTCTGGTGGTTAAGTCGTACTCATGCGGCTATATTGACACAACTGATGACAAACTGATGACAATTAAGTGCAACTCCAACATAGCTCATCAAGATAACGTAGCTTATCAAGATAGTGCATGAAGACGTTATGAGAGTATCTTACACATCATCCTCAAAAGCAGGTATATGTGTTAAGCTTAATTATCATGTCTGATGCACCCACAGGTTCAGTACAGGTTATTGACCATCCGCTGATTCAACATAAACTAGCTATCTTGCGTGATAAGACAACCAATGTGCGAGATTTTCGGGCGCTCTGTACCGAAATCACCATGCTTATGGCTTATGAAGCTATGAGTAACTTGCCGCTCGAGCCCACTCAAATAGAAACGCCCGTTGCGCCCACCACGGTTCAGCGCCTCAGCGGTAAAAAATTGGCACTGGTCGCCGTACTGCGGGCCGGGCTGGTGATGGTGGACGGTATTTTGAACTTAGTGCCCACTGCTCGGGTTGGGCACATTGGGCTTTACCGCGACCCAGACACGCTTAACCCGGTTGAATACTACAAAAAATTGCCGCCAGATATTGCGCAGCGGCAGGTTTTTGTACTCGACCCCATGCTGGCAACCGGCGGCAGCTCAAACGCCTCCATTGACATCCTCAAAGACCTCGGTGCGAGTAGCATCAAGTTGTTGTGCATTATTGCTGCGCCTGAGGGCATCAACGCTGTACACAGTCAGCACCCAGATGTAGACATTATTGTGGCCGCCAAAGATGAAAAACTCAACGACCACGGGTATATTGTGCCGGGTTTGGGAGATGCCGGCGATAGGATTTATGGAACGCGCTGATGTAAGCACATTGATGTAAGCACGTTGATGTAGATACACTGTGAACTTTTCAATATGGTGTGAAGTTTACGAAATGTCTCGAGCTAGGTTTATCACATCCCATAAACTAATGTGCATAGATTTATATTAGGCGTGGCTCGAGTGCATCGTTTGACAAGCATCATTATTTAAGTTTGACAACCTCTAAACCAGCCTCATCTGTGTTGATGCGCACATCACGCTGAAAGACACATCACGTTAGAGCAAATAGCCTCAAGATTTAACTCGCTATACGTAGCACCAGCAACAAACACTATGACTAAAAGCATCTACTAAAAACACCGTCACCAAGAGGATTGTATGGAGTATCTGTTTACATTCATCGTTAGTTTCCTAAGCGCGCTTGTAAGTGTCTTGTGGCTTGTGCCCAAAGTGCGCGCGTTTGCCGTGCAAATTGGCGCGCTGCAAGAAGGCAAAGGGCGGCGCATCCACAAAGGCATGATGCCCAACATCGGCGGCTTGGCTATCTTGGGTGGCTTCTTAATTGCGTTGATGTTGGGGAGCCTAGTACAACCTCACTTATTGGATGTGTTTCGAGTTGAACTGCTAGCGATTGTCGTGGGTGCAACGTTTATGGCCCTCGTGGGCTTTATTGACGACCTGTGGACGATGTCCGCAGGCGCGCGCTTAGCAGCGCAGTGTTTGGCAGCAGGTATTTTGGTTGTGAACGGTGTGACCATTGATTTTATTACCGACTACTTTGGCAATAGTGGCTATGTGTTTTTTGGCGAGACCTTGTCGGTTGTGGTCACGTTGGTGTGGATTGTTGGCTTTACCAACGCCTTTAATTTTATTGATGGGCTAGACGGGCTGTCGTCGGGTATTGCGGCGATCTCGAGCCTTTGCCTCATCGCGGTGGCCGTGCAATTTACAGGTCGTGGCGCTGCTGTACTTTTACTTTCAGCGTTAAGTGGTGCATCCCTTGGCTTTTTGCGTCACAACTTTAACCCCGCCAAAATAATCATGGGCGATAGCGGCGCGTACATGTTGGGCTATGTACTTTCAGCAGCTAGTGTACTGGGCGCGCTCAAACTCACGGCGGCTGTGACCGTGGTTGCGCCGATGCTTATTTTGGCGCTACCTGTACTCAACATCACCCAAGTAACGCTCCGCCGCTTGAGTCAAGGCGTCAGTCCTGCTGAAGCTCGTAATGATCACTTACACGACATCATCCGCGTGAAAAGTGGCTCCAAACGCTTTACGGTGATTGTCTTGTGGCTTATCACCTTGTCGTTGGGTGGTCTAGGGATGGTGCTATCTAGCACGCCGCCGCCCTTAGTGACGGGGACGATGGTGGGCTCGAGCCTCCTCCTCGCTTCGGTTAGCCTCATGCGGTTACGTGAAGCTGACCAAGATAGCCTCCTCGACTAAGTTTTACTAATGTCAACAACTAAAAAACACGTCTGTGTCGCCATCGGCACACGCCCAGAAGCCGTCAAGATGGCTCCGGTGATTCACGCCTTGCGCCACCGTGACGACCTCAACGTCACCTTACTCACTACCGGACAACACCGCGAACAACTTGATGCCATGCTTCAGGTGTTTAACTTAGTGCCAGATGTCGACTTGGGACTCATGCAACCGGGTCAGGGCTTAGCTGAACTCTTTGGGCGCATGGTGCCAGCAGTTGCCCATCAACTTCGTGAGTTGCGCCCAGATTATCTACTTGTCCACGGTGATACGCTTACGACCTTCGCGGTGACGTTAGCCGCGTTTTTTGAAGACATTCCAGTTGCCCACGTGGAGGCTGGCCTACGCACCTACAACTTGCGTGAACCCTTCCCTGAAGAAGCCAGCCGCCGCATGTGTGACGCTATCACCGACCTTGATTTACCGCCCACGGGTTGGGCGAAACAAAATTTACTACGTGAGGGCAAACCTGAAAGCACGATGGTTGTTACTGGAAATACGGTGGTGGATGCCGTGCAGCAGGTGCTAGGACGTGCCAAAGAAGCATCTGCCAAAACGCTCGCCCACTTGCCGACCACCGCGCGGATTACGCTCACCATGCACCGCCGCGAAAACTTACCCGTGATGCGCGAATTAGCTGAGGCTGTTGCCACCCTGTCCCGCGAGTTTCCGGCGTTTCATGTTGTCTATCCAGTTCACCTGAACCCAGTTGTGCAAAATGCGGTGCGTCCTGTTTTGGAGAGTGTTCCTAATGTCTACCTCGAGCAACCCTACGACTACATTAGCATGTTGGGGTTGATGTCGAGTTCTGAACTTATCATTACCGATTCAGGCGGGATTCAAGAAGAGGGGACGGCCTTGGGTGTGCCGGTGGTGGTGCTTCGCAACGTGACCGAGCGCCCTGAGGGAATTGAGGTTGGGGCCTTGAAACTGGCTGGCAATGACCCCGAGAAGTTGCTCGAGCTTGTCCGCCCGCTCCTCCAAAAAGCTATCGTGCGTCCCACCGTAAATCCCTACGGCGACGGTCAAGCTGGTGAGCGCGTGGCTCAAGCGGTGGCGTGGCGTTTAGGACTTGCTGATAAGCCGGCAGATTGGCTTTTTGAACCTGTTGCGGCTACCAATGGTTAAATAACCTATGAGAAAAACGCTTATTGAGGCGGTGGCGTCAGTACTCATTGTTTTACTGATGGCGTCTTTGTCGATGTCATCAGCGCATAGTCAAGCACAAATGGAAAATGTGCTACTCGCTCAGGAATCCAACAACGAACTTGAGCTGACAGCAGTTCCCATTCGATACGAAATCACAGATGATCTTGCCGATACCACACCTGATATTATCGTGACAACTGTTGATATCTACGATGTCGATTTTGATAATCCATACGTTGAAATCTATGCTGCTAACGGAGAATTAACGGGTGATCGCGTGGGTTTACTAGATGAAGAAGGGCGTCTTTTGGCAACTGCCTACTTTCATCCAATCATTGGCAGTACGATTGTGTTCTCTGATGAAAACACGATTCGCAAGAGCGTTATGGACAACCCTTACATACGCATCGTTACCGATCATGCTCTAAGACTTGAAGTCTACAACGACATAGAAAATCATCCTCGTTTTGTAGAAGCAGTTGCTCTGGTGGCAAGCCTAGATGAGCTTCCCTATTTACCTGATATGCCAGGTTATGACGATTTCTTTTCATGGTCATCTGAAATATCTAACGACCTTGTTGCAACTTATCAGTTGAAACGAAATCTTGAATAATGAGGCGTGGATTGCATCTGGCTAGCTGATTTTTGCAGTGCGTACCATTCTACTTGTCAGCTAGGTATATACTAGGCGGCAATGACGCAGCAAATTCGTTCAACAACGTTAGATAATGGGCTTCGGGTGGTGCTCGAGCCCATGCCGTGGCTCC
>JBCCOX010000360.1:0-5519 GCA_039025155.1 Deinococcota bacterium
GTGTCCGAGTTTCCTCAGGGTCCAAGCGGGCTGCATCTCGCCGGCATTGGTGCATGACTGTTGCCTCGAGCACCCACCCCCTTTCCAAATAAACTTAAATACACCTTGTACTTTGGCCATCGTGAGTTGGTGCAAGCTTGCATTCTCTGCTGGACTGGCTGTGCTGCCCTGTGTGGTGGTAGCATTTGCGTTGTCAGCAGATAGTTGCATAAGACCGTAGCTAAGATGATGTATGTCGTTGCGATACCAAACATTGTTACGATTTGCGCGTAAACTCTCGTTTAAGCAGCAATCTGCCTCTATGAATTGTCTAGTTGCAGATTGTCTTGTGCTAATCTGTTCAATGTTAGTAGCGCGTGCCTCGAGCCCAGTTACTAACCTCCTTAATTTAAAATGCTCCGCAACCTTGCTAGCAGCCTGCTTTAGCGTGGCAACTGCCCAGCAAGCCTGACTCCAAGTTGCGTCTAGGATGGCTTTCATAATCTGCGTGGTGTGTGGTGTCACGCAGATGTAAAGCTGTCCTAGCACGTTTTTGGAAACGTGCGGAGAATTTGAAGAAACACATTCTCGCTGACAAATAACTTCTAGCGAGATACCATGCTGCACCCGACACGCTCCAAGGGGTTGCCGATTTGCTTGAAATTGAGTGTGGATGCAGAGGTGTTCCATCGACAGCTATTGTCCACCTCTTGCGTGTGAGAATGGCAGGTCAAAAACTCAGCAAACACTCAAAGTATTGCCATAGTTCTCATGAGCACTCACCAAGCTAGGCCTAGACTTCACCCCTGCGGGGGTCGTCCAAATGGGGGAGTTTGGCTTTGTGAGAACATGAGAAAACGGCTTAACCTGATGGGGACAGTACTTACCCACCTCACAAGGGGTTCTCACTTGATGAGAAAGACTCTTATATATGAGTGCATTATGAAAAAAGCTTCCGCGTTCACGGAAGCGTGGGTGTCAGGGTTTAGGTGATTTTCTCAAAAAAAGGCACTTGATAGCCTCGAGCAACCTCATCATCACATCAAAACCACATGAATGAGAAGATGAGTGGGAAACGTGAGGAGCGCCTCATACCAGCATCAGCTAGGTGTTATTAACAAGTGTTATTCAAACAAAGGCGCGCTCGAGTCCACCTTTTGGGCATCCTCAACACGGTCTAACCGGAAGGTGCGCCCCTCACCTGCACTGTGGCAAAAGCCACGAATGTACATGCCATCAAAACTGCGCACATCCACCATCCGAGTTTTCCCTTTGTAGGTTAATTTCACGCTGGCTTTGGTCCGCGCACTTTCTCGCAAGAGCTTGGCAAGTGGTGATTCAGCAAAGTTCATCGCAATAGGCGCATTTTGCCCACGTTTATCAAAGTAAAGTTGACCATTGCGTTTGGCGTATTCATAAAGGTCACGGGTGATCTTCACATCTTCCAAGCAGTAGCGCTCGAGCTTCTGCCAATCACCAACACGGTAGTACTCGAGCGCATCTAGTCCAGAGCCAAGTTTACTTGTACCAAGGGTAGCTTTGGCTAGAGAATTTAAGCTGATGCGGTGACCGAGCACTTTTTGGGCCTCGAGCATTAAATCGAGCGTCGGCAGATCACGCACCCAATCACCTAAGTCCGCGGCGAGCACGGGCCAGTCAAACCCTACTAAGTTAAACCCGATAATCTCCTCAGCGTCTTTGAGATGTTTTGTGAGGTCGTCAAAGTGCTCTTCGCGGTAGCAGGCAAACTTATCGCCTTCATAGTGGTAGATGCCCACCACACTTACACCTAGTTTATGGAAGTTTGCGCGTCCACCCACCTCGTTAAAACTTCGCTTGGTTTCGATGTCCAGCACTAACTTACTCATGTAGGTTGGCCTGCCGGGCGATGCAGCTCGAGCGTGTCCACCTCGAGCGCGTCCAACACAGTTTGATGAAGCGTCCCATTGGTCACAACGAGGGATAATGCTCCCCACGTATATGGCTCTCCAAATCCGTCCGTAATGCGCCCACCTGCTTCTTCTAAAATAAGGAGTCCCGCAGCAATGTCCCACGGTTTAAGCGCAAGTTCCCAAAAGCCGTCTGCTCTGCCCACGGCGACGTAGCATAGATCAAGCGCGGCTGAACCAGGGCGGCGAATCGCCAGACAGCGCGGCAACATATTTTTAAGCAGCGTCACGTTTTGCAGGGCGCTCTTTGGGTCGTAGTGAAAGCCTGTAAGCAGCATAGCCCGTTTGAGGTTGGCTTCTTTGGACACCCGCATGGGGCGGCCATTAAAAAACGCGCCTCCGCCTTTGGTTGCCACAAACAGCTCGTCTCTAGCACTGTCAATCACCACACCAACTTGTAAGACGCCATCAACTTCCAGACCAATGCTCACGCTGTAAATAGGAAAGCCCTTCGCATAATTGAGCGTACCGTCTAGTGGGTCCACAATCCAGCGGTGGGTGGCGCTACTGCCCCGCTCACCTTCTTCTTCACCTAGAATGCTGTGGTCAGGAAACGCGCCCAAAATGATCTCCCGAATGCGCGCTTCGGAGGCTTTGTCCACTTGGGTGACGAGGTCGGTGTCGGTTGTTTTGGTGTCAATCTCGAGGCTACCCCCAGCATGACACTTGTGAATCTGGGCAGCTTCAAAGGCTGCGTTCATGGCGACATCTAAGTAAGCTTGGAGCTCTGAGGTGGGTGCGTTCATGTAAGTACTATACGTGTTTTTTGACGTATTTTAGCTAGCCTGCAAGGCCTGTTTATCCAGGTCACGCAACTGCTGAAAGCGAAACGCAAAACTCAACGCTGCCAGTGCAATACAAGCCGCAATCCCAAAGGTGAGTTGGTAGCCGATGCCGTCCACAATGCCCCCTGCCAAAATAGGCGCAAGACTCGGTAGCGATAAAATACTATTCGCCGTACCCACATAAAGCGGTCGCTGCGCTTCTGGCGAGACAGCATAGAGCAAATTCCAAGCCGCAATACCAATGCCCGCTTGACCAGCCGCTGAAAGCACAAAGACCACAACCATCCCTTGCCACTGGCTCATTAGCAGGGCCGTAAGCGGTGCAGCGAGCAGGAGTAGCACGCCAATCTGAAACACACTGACGTTGCGCCCATTATCGGCTGCACGCCGGAATAACAAGTTAGCTGTAATGGTCGAAAACGTGAAGACAATCACAAAAAATCCCAGCGCGGTGGTTGGCGCGTCTAGCACGTTAAGTGCGTAAACAGCGTAAAATGGGTCTGCCAGCAAGGCTAGCAAGGTCAAAAAACGCACCCGCAAATAGCGCCGAAAACTCACATCTTCTTTTAATAGGCCTGGAATACGCCGCACCATCTTACGAAACGCCTCTTTTTGAGCTGGTTTCCCGGCTGGTTCACGAATAGAGCAAAAGGCAATATAGGCAACCGCCGAAAGTACCGTGCCAAGGGCAAAAAGTACCGCAAAATTGCGCGGAAATGGCATGTTGCTAGCCAGCACGCGCCGCAACACCACACCCGAAATAAGCGCAAGCACGCCGCCAATCACATTGCGCAAGACCCAATAAGTGCCCAGACGGTAATGAGGAATAACCTTCGCCGTGACATCTGCAAAGGGCACACCGGAAATCCCACCTGCGAACGACACAACCGCAATCATAGCTAGGACAAGCCAAATCAATACTTGGGGTGATGCGTGCAGTGCAAACACAGCCATCACCATGAGACTGTAGGCACTTACTCGCACGAGTGCCAAACGCTTGTACCACGGTAACTTAAACGGTTGATGGGCAAGGCGGCTTGCCACTAACAGTTGCGGCAAAAACCAGCCGCCCACCCGTAGCGCTGGAATAAGCCCAATAAGCACCGCTGGTGCACCTAATGCTGCCAAAAACGGAGCTAGTACGAGGCTGCTGTGAAAGAACGCTTCGGCACCGTTGATTAAAATACCATTGTAGACACCTAGACGAAAATCGCGATTGGGTAAGCCAAGGCCTTTAGCACGCATACGCGCTATGCTATCAGACCTTTGGCAGACTCATGTCAGCTATGTGGGCGTTGTGTGGTACATGACAGAAGTAAGTGCGTCGGTCAAGATTTGCGTTCGCATCAACACACTTTGTATTTCTGTAGCTACGCCTTTTTGTGATGACATCTCGTGGCGTAGTAGTTTAGTCGCAAAACAAGATATTGATTTGAGGTCTTTAGCTATTAGGCCTATCTGTTAGAGGCGATAGAAGATGACAGTTTTCAGCTTCATCTACAAACACCGCGTGATACCAAGCTTGTGGTGAAAGGTACGGGAGGTATTGAATACCTGCGTAATCTTCGTACTTTGTGATGACACGGTAGCGCATCCAGGCAAGTTTGCCGTAACGCCGACTATGAATTGTAAAGTGATCACTCCACTCGAGACTCTCTAGCACATTACCAGCCTGACACTCACAGCCAATCAAGTCTTTAAGCGGCTTTGAAAACGCTATCCAAAGCTTGACCTCTGCTGGGTCTGGCAGGGGTTTGTCCATAAGGTTCATGAGGTCTACGAGTTCTCGAGCATAGTCTTGTTGATAAGCAGCTCGAGCTTCTGGTGACGTGTTGTTTGGCATCAATCCTCATCATAATATTGCCTACTGAGCCCTGCTTAAAGATATCTTCTGCTGCAGGGAAACTTACAGTCAGAGACGCAACCCCAAGGTAAATTAGAGTGTTGTACACGTAAATGATTTACAACAAGCAATACACCTGCTCGAGCCTCAGCAAGGTTTGTTACAATTAATGTAAAACACGCTGTTGACCTTCAATTTCTAACGACATCACGTCAGATTGGTACATAACGATTATGAAACTTTTTTTACTCATTGCCGCTGCGTTTGCGGGGCTTGTGCTACTTAGTGGCTATTACATTATTGGCGGTCCCGTGCCCCACACCATCACTTGGGAAAGTGACGTTAATACTAGTTTCAACGGTCACTACACCGTAACCCGTAGCGACGCGGGTATTAACGAGATTCTCGAGGCAGGTAACGCTGTACAAGGCAATCTGCCGCTCACTAAGCGTTTTTGGGCTTCGCGCTACGCGACCGTAGCCGCCGACCTCAGCCTAGATCAGGAAGACAACGCCTACACCACTATCACCATTAAACGGGCAGGTGTTCCTTGTGCTATTGGCTACAAGTACGGAACTGAACTTTCAACTGCCTGTGACTAAGTAGTTGATGGTAGCAACAACATTACTCATACTTTTTGATGTGTACAGTAAATAGCTTGAGGCTTAAAGCCCAAGCTTCACAGGCTCGAGGCTATAATACCAAATCCGGTTGATTCTCGAAGAATCAATCCCTGCGAGAGCAGGTAGGATACGCTACGGAATCCGTAATGGACGCAATGATGCCTTTAGGCATTATTCGGGGTACAAACGGATTCCGTACAAGTTGATGCTATCAACGTGCCACAATCAACGCAAAAACTGAATATGAACGACAAAGGCAACCTATCTTGATGACGAGGCTGCCTTTGTTTTGTATTGATGCTTTGTTGGATAATAGCAGGGTTTTAAACCTCGAGCAGTA
>JBCCOX010000361.1:0-5518 GCA_039025155.1 Deinococcota bacterium
ACAGCAATCGTGACCGTTCCAGTTTCACCGTCACGCAAAATGCGCCCGCCCTCCATGTTTCTGACAACGTAGCCGTACTCTAAAACCCTTGCGTCGGCTGCCAGCGCAGTAACATCTGCTTGTAAATTGGCAACCTCAGCTGTTAAAAACACTTGAAAATCAGCCGCGCCAGCTACAACCTGAGGACTATTGCCAATGGCTATAACACGGTTACCGGGCTGAATTGAGCGGTAAATGGCAGGGTCAGTGACTGGATTACCGGCAGCCCCTCTAAGCCCGCGAATGGCCGTCCCGCCCACACTATCTGCGCGGTTGAGCGCAACAAGGCTCAAGTTGGCCAAGTTAGCACCTGTGTTGTTGTCAACGATGTAGGTTGTACTTAGATAACAGATATTGTTAAGCGCTTCAAATGACGTGCTTGGATTGCTAAACCGCAAGCCACTATTAATAAGCGCTTGCGTTGCAACGTTTTGTTCATCAAGATGCACGTGGTCACCAAGATGTAACTCGATGACATCTTGATAAGGTTGTATGTCGTCGCTGGGATTGATAAGTTGACATGCAGATAGCAACATACCCAAACATGCTACAAGCCAAAGCTGTTGTGACTTCATATTGATATTGCCTCCTAAGTTGGGCGTGATACTTGTGAGCTAGTTGTATTTGCTGGCACGCTGTAGACAGATGTTGCTATGTGCTGTCTAAAAGACACGCGCAAAAAGTGTCACCATGGTCGCAACATCTCTTTATCAGCAAATGCAGGTTCAGCACTTAGGATGATTCTAAAGCTTGTTAAGTTAAGTAGATTAGTGTCTTCAAAGTTGGCGTATGAACATCTTCGGGGGCATCAGCACTGGGAGCTATCCTTAAGCTGTCTCAGCTAAGCTGCTGGAGGAATATAACGCGGCTTATACAACGGATTCCTAACAGACGGATTCCCAATAGACGGATTCCCAGCAGGTGACCCAGTAGATTGTGCTGAGCACCTATTATGAGGCTGTTTATGAGGCTGTCAAAGATGAGCTTGCCCTCGAGCTGCTATCACTTGGGCTCGAGGGCAAGTTGTTAGTGTCAATTTAGCGCGGCGGATTATTACACGAGGGTGCTGTGGCGCTAAGCGCAGTGCTTAAATTAGGGCTCAGCACTAAGGTGTAATCCTCAACGTTACCGTCATAAGCAGGGCAGGGCATTCGGCTTGTGTCTTCATAGCGGGGTGCAGCCGCCGTATCAGCAGACACGACGATATTGCCACTAGCGTCAACATTGAGCGCGTTGATGGTAAGGCTGTTGGTATTCCCATTACTTAAAACAGCTGTAATAAACGTACCCTGTAACGGTGCGCCGTTCGTTGGGTCAAGTTGCACAAGCACGCCAACTTTAGGGCCGCCGCCCATCCCATAGCTTGTTAACCAGCCGTTAGCTGCAGCAAAGTTGTAGGTGTTACTGCCGCCATCCACACTAAAAGCCACGTACAGCTCACCTGTTGCTGTAACCAGCACGCCGTTACCGCGTCCATCAGGTGGCACATTTTCATAGTCGTTACGAAGCCAGTTGATGGTGTTGGTTGTCGTGTTAATAGACGCAACAAGTGGGTCTTGGTCGTTAGTTGTGCGTTGCCATGTGCCGACGTAGATAGCATCGTCACCAAGGTTTACACTTGTCGCACCAGAGGCTATGATCTCAGCAGCACTACTTGAAGGGGTAAATTTGGGCACATCGCTGTTAAAGCTTGACTCTGCTGACCCTGAACCACCTGAGCCATCTGAACCCGAGCCATCTGAACCTGAGCCATCTGAACCACCTGAACCCGAACCATCTGAACCACCCGAACCCGAACCATCTGAGCCGCCTGAACCTGAGCCATCTGAACCTGAACCGCCTGAGCCTAATTCAGACGTGTTGGTCGCAATATCATTTACCCGCAGCAGGTTGCCAAAGGTAGGTACATCGCTGTCACTGCCAATGAGCATAATTTCCAAATTGGCAGGAATAGCAGATGCACCGTAGGCATTGATGATGCGCTGCTCGAGCGCTGCCGTTGTTTCGTTGGGGCCGCGAGTAAAGCGAGGGGTAGCAACATCTGTCAGGGCAAAGGTCATGCTAAAGCGAAACGGCGTTCCCCCTGCAATACTTGTGGCACAAGGATACTGCACAGCAATGGTGATACTACCTGTTTCGCCGTTGTCAATGCGCCGCCCCCCTGCTGCGTTGCGGGCTACAAAACCGTACTCGAGCAAAGTGGCATCTGCTGCTAGGGTTTGTAGTTCAGCTTCTAAGTTCGCAAGTTCAGCCGGCAAAAAAGTTTGAAAGTCAGCCGCATCAGCCACCACTTGAACTTGCCCATTAACGCCTACAACCCGGTTGGCAGGTTCAAACGCACGGTAGATAGCTTCATCGCTAACGCTGTTACCCACCGCACTGCGCAGGTTGGCAATTGCGGTCCCTGCCGTGTTGCTCGAGCTGCGGTGAATAGCAATAAGCGTGAGATTATTGAGCGCTACACCTGTGGTGTTTGTAACTGCAAATGAGGTACTTAGATAACAAATGTTATTAATAGCTTCAAATGACGTGCTTGGGTTGGCAAACTGTAACCCTTCGGTAATCAGTGCTTGGGCACTGACTTCGTCATTAAAGTCAACTTCAACTAAGCCCAAGGGCACGGTAGTGGGTTGAACTAGCGGTGCAACTTGCTGCTGACAGGCACTTAACAGCAGCACCATAAGCCCGCCACATGTCACCAGACCATAGCTCTTTAGACAAACCTGCACAAATTTCATGTACGTCTCCCTCAAAAAATGGATGCTATAGCGTTAGCCGTAAGTATGGAGCTAGCTCCATACTTACCGAGCAGCGCGAGTACCAATCAACCAACTCAGTTTATAGCTCAATGTTTACGGATGTCGCTATAATACCCTTTCCAGATCACTTCTTAGGGAATCACCCCACGTGATGTACGGCCTTAGCAAGACAACCCTAAGGGTTACCGCAAACTAAGACAAAACTAGGACAAACCTTGTACCAGAAGCTAGCTTAAAGCAAGCGCTGGCATCAAATTATGGAGAAAGGATGTAAAAGATGAGAGTCCCCCTAATTGGGGGAGACAGCCGCATGGGGCTGTTTGACGACATTTGCAACCTGAGTTCGATGTTTTCAAATAACTAGACATGCGTCTCTGACACGTATAATGGTGTAGCTATAAACACCATCAGCTCTTGAATCAGCAGCATTTAGGCTATACAGGCTATGTTTGACGTACATCACAACATACTTTCTCTAATAGTTACACAAGATATGTCTCTGACGTACATTGACTCCAAACTCAGGTTTTGTAGCTATGCTTAACTGGTCATACTGCACACCCAAGCTAGAGATAAACCAAGTCCATCACTACATTTAGCGTCTTCAGACAATCTCCAACGTGCTTTCTTGAGGTTGTCTCTACAGTAAAATGAGCTTGGCGAGGCAATATGTCCAGCGCGGATTCTGTAGCTTATCCTAACTGCTCCCACAGGACTTGATTCTCAAAATATCAACCGGATTTGGTATCAGTAGCTACACCGCTAAATGACTCGAGTAACCCTACACACAGCCTTTCTGCAAACGACTGCTATGTTTTAGACGCTTTGATTCTTAAAAGCTATTTGTTGTCTATCAACATTTGTACAACTGGCGCATAGGTCTCAAGCGTGGTGACAAGCCGCCCTGCTGGGTCATATTTGCGAATTGTGTGGCTACCGCGCCGGGTTGCATATAAGTAGCCTTCGTGATCTAGCCCAATATCAAGTAAGGAGCCGCTGACTTCATCTTGCAGTGACTTAAGCACAAACGACATGGTGGGTTTGTGATTCGGCGTTAACTTGCGAATGCGCTTAGCAGTACCATCACTAATAAACACGTGACCGTTGCTACTGGTTGCAAACCCATCTAACAAGCGGGCCACAGGTTTGTCGCTGCTGACTCGGTAGGGGCCCCAAGCGTGAACAAACTGCCCCTCAGCATCAAATTCTTGAATGCGTTTGTTGCCGTAGTCCAGCACATAAATATGTCCGCGTTTATCAGCATAAAGCCCTTTAGGATCGCGGAAACGCCCTTTGCTTTTACCTGTGCCGCCAAAATGTACCATGTAGTTACCCTTGGTACTAAACCTCTGTACCACGTGGGTTTCGGCATCTAAAATGTAGAGGCTATCTTGGTTGTAAATAATTGCAACAGGGTATAAAAATTTCCCTGGCCCTGTCCCGTAATCACCAAACGCCGCTAAAATATGGCCGTCACTGTCCAGCTTATAGATCATCTTTTCAGTTTCTTGACCGACGCGGTACTCAAAGATAGCCACGTAGTAGTTGCCTTCATCATCTAACGCAAGTGACAAGGGCGCGGCTGAAAAGTTGCCTTCAGCCATGCCAATATCCCCAAAAGAGTGGTGTAAGTTGCCCTCGGTATCCAGCACGCGCATCACACCCTGCCGGGCATCTACCGTGAGGATGATGCGGCTAGGAAGGTCAACATTAGGTTCAGCATCAAAGTCATCTTGATCGAGGACTTCAAAAACCTCTTCGAGCCGGGGGCGCTCGTCAGGCTCTTTGGCAATCATCCGCATAACTAACTGGTCAAGGGCTCTAGGAACCTCGAGGTTAATTTGCCGTGGGGGCGTTGGCGTTTGAAAAATTTGTTGATGCACAATAGCCTCGTAGCCACCTTTAAACGCAGTTTGCCCAACGAGCATTTCATAAAAAACTAAGCCAAGGCTATAAATGTCGCTGCGGTGGTCAATGTTAAGCCCACGTGCTTGCTCAGGTGACATGTAAACGGGCGTACCAATGCGCGCACCTGTCATGGTGAGGCGGGTCATCACTTTACCGCCAGCAATGCCAAAGTCCATGAGCTTGACAGCGTCGTGAGCAATTTGAGGGGTGTTGTCGTGACGCAGTCCGCCTTTGAGAATCATGATGTTGGCAGGTTTAATGTCTCTGTGGATGATGCCAGCAGCATGGATGTGCTGAAGCGCACCCACAACGAGCTTCATAATTTCAACGCTTAAGTCGCTATTGAGTTCTTTGGCTTCAATATAGCTCTCGAGGCTTCTACCCTCAACAAACTCCATAGCCATGTAGTGCTTTAAGCCGATGCTACCGTGTTCATAGGTGCGCACAATGTTGATGTGGTCAAGTTGCTGAGCGACCTCAGCTTCGCGGTGAAAACGGCGGATGAACTTGGCATCTGCCACATACTGCTCCATCGGCACTTTGAGGGCCACAATTTTGCCATCTTTACTGCGCCGCGCACGGTAAACACTGGCCATACCACCAGAGCCAACTTTTTCAATGATGTTGTAGTTGGGAATGTCAACGCCGTCGCTAGACAGTTCAGGCTTATTGCGCTTAGCAGCTTTAGGGCGTTTGCGACGTGGGGCAATCCTCGAGCCACGTGGCGCATACGTACCCACAGGAATAAATAACCCCAACGCTAAAAAGCTTGAAAACAGTGCCGCGCTGGCCCGCATAGGCTGGGCAACAGC
>JBCCOX010000362.1:0-5512 GCA_039025155.1 Deinococcota bacterium
GGCTTGTTTATGGGCGGCCTAGCTGGTTATTTTGGTGGCTGGGTCGACGAACTTATTATGCGCTTTGTTGAGGCCCTGTCTGCTATTCCGTTTATCTTTTTGCTGCTAGCGCTATCTGCCATTTTTCACCCGCTCAAATGGCCACCGGTGTACGTCTTTTTTGCCATTGTGGTGGTGATTGGTCTTATAGGTTGGGGAGATGTGGCTAGGTCTGTGCGAAGCTTGTTACTATCTATGCGCGAACAAGATTTTACCTATGCCGCCAGGGCGCTAGGTGCAGGTGACCACCGGGTCATCTTCCGTCACCTTATCCCGCAAACGCTCAGTTACGTGATTGTCAGCATGAGCTTGCAGATTCCTAGCTTTATTTTGATTGAAGCTGTGCTGAGTTTTTACGGGTTAGGTATTCAACCGCCAGCAACCAGTTGGGGGCTTATGCTCAACACAGCACAATCTTTTGCGGGTGTGTCGGGCCTAACGGAGCGCTGGTGGATTTTTATTCCGGGTATCTTCATTTTTATTTCGGTGCTTACCTGGAACCTACTTGGTGATGGTCTGCGTGATGCGTTTGATCCAAGGAGCCGTAAATAGACTATCTGCCACATGACATCGTAACCTCATCTCATGCCCCTTTGTTCTCGAGCAACCTTGCTTGTCTATAACAAAGGGGTTTACTTGTTTTATCAGTTTTGTATTTACGATTTTTGATAATCATCGCAACACCACGACCCCGTGATACACACATGTGAGCTGATGACATCTCCCTATTTATCCCTTCCCAATTGCTTGACGCACGACATCACCCGTCAAGTAGCCGTAACAGCATCCTCGAACTGATTGCGCCTCACCTTGGCAAGTTACCTACACTCGTACTTGCCGTCATAATCTATAAAACACTTTTCATCAAATATTTTTAAGTTTATCAAATATAATTATCTAATTCGACTTAAATGTCTCAGAGACACATCACTCGGCAGCAATTAACGCATGGTGAAGGTGATGAGTGTTACTAATAACGGTCACAAGCAACCTCTCTAAGATACGATGTTAATCGCTAAAAACGCAGTCTCACACGCAAAGTGTGGGGCATCTTCCATGAAGATTCCTTTAGCCAGTTAAACAAAGGGTACAAGCTTTAGCTGCTACGCTAGCCAGTATCGTGGTTGTAGCTGGTGACTAAGCTACAGTTCTTCAATCACGACCTTAATTGTGTACTTAGCGTGTCTAGCTGAAGGACGTATCAATACTTTTATAGTGGGTGTTGCTATATAGGTGCTGCACAGATGAAACGCATCACAGGGATGCATCTTTAAGTCACCCTAGCCAGTACACGCGAGCAACGTACAACCTTATTTTTGTGGAGTTGAGATGATAGCAATAGTGCAAACAAGCCTTCTAGTTCAACCCAAGACTCACGTAGCGAACTCCGCCGAGGTTGGAAGGAATGCTTTGTGATTGTCTTACTCATAGCCTTATCGCAAATTTTATCTGGGATGCCCCTCATGCAACCGGGGACGCACGTAAGAATTGTGCTACCCGACCTCATGACCGTAATTGATGTCGCCATTGTCGAAGACGATGAGTTGGTGTTTCACGCTAACCTCGAGCCCAATCAATCGGTGCGTCTACTTATTAGTTATTCACCCGAAGACTACGTGGTGGCACCTGTTGCCTACGTAAGCCCCGAAGGTGACGATATCTTAGTACACTTTGACGGCGCGCAACACGTCGTTTCATTCCGTACATGGCTTGACGAGCGGGGCATTAGTTTAATTGTCCTGCCTGAGCCCGAAGGTGGTGCAGATGATGGTACAAACGGTGAACGCTAAAAAACACATTCTCATTATTGAAGACGACCTCGACATTAGCCGCTTGCTTATGTTAGAGCTGAGCGAAGCTGATTTTGACGTGAGCCATTACGACAACGGCGTGCGCGGGCTTTCTGCGGTGCGTGAACACAACCCAGACCTAGTTGTGTTGGACTTGGGGTTACCAGATGTAGAAGGTGCTGAGATTGCCCGCCGCATTCGCAAAACAAGCACCACACCTATCATTGTGCTGACCGCTGCTGACGACGTGCAAACCAAAGTAGACTTGCTTACCTCGGGTGCAGACGACTACCTAGCCAAGCCCTTTCACACTGAGGAGCTGATCGCGCGCATCAATGTCCAAATGCGTCACCACAGTTCAGGCGCGCCGCCGCGCGTTGGCAACATGGTGCTTCACCCCATGCGCAGGCAGGTCTTTTGGAGCAACCAAGAAATTAATCTATCACCCAGAGAGTTTGATTTGCTAGTTTATTTATCAGGGCAACCGGGCCGTGTTTACAGCCGCGCCGAAATTGAGCACGATGTTTGGGGTGAAGATTTGCCACCCTCGAGCAACGTTGTAGACGTACACATTGCCAACATTCGCAGCAAATTACGTGACGTAGGTGGCTATGGTGTGATTCGCACCGTGCGCGGGGTGGGGTACGCCATTAAAAGCTAGTTTGTGTGATTAGCAAGATACATCAAGATACATACACATAAACCACAGCACAAACATCTTCTGGCTCGAGTCGCAGCATCTTAACCGTAGCGTCTCAGCATTAGCGTCTCTTAACCAGCTCCAGTATCGTCATGGGCTTACCGCCTGTAATACACCGCCAGTCATACGAGATACTGTGGAGAGAATACAGGGGTTGAGATAATACAAAGGTTGATGACGTTGCTAGCCGACCAGAGGATAGTTGCTATGTTTGTACCTAAATACTCGAGCCAGACAGTTATAACCAACCATTCGTAACCAGAAACTAGGTGACAGCTTGCTAGGCGATAGCGTGCCCAGCCCCGGACAATCCACGCGGCAACTCTCTGCCCACATGCCTTTAGAAACTAGTTTAGACGAACGCGACACGCTGCAACCTGCGCGCTGGAATCTGCTTGGCAAGATGCGCCGAGGGGTGTCCCTGCGCTGGCGGGTTGCCTTACTCTGCGGTTTGACAATTGCGCTTTTAGGCGTTGCCTCGTCGTCCTTGGTGTACTGGTTTGTGCGCTCGCGGATTATTAACAACATTGAAGATTCAATAGTTATTGATGCCAAGCGGGTTGCCCGTGTTTACGAAGAAGGGCTTGGCGTTGCCCCTATTTTAGACGGCCCTATGGGCGGCTTGTTTGTGCAGATATACAGCCCTCAAGGGCGCTTGCTCGCAACCTCGAGGCGGCGCTTTGCAGAGACATCTGTCCCGCTAGATTACATTTTAAAAGCGCGTTACCAAGGGGGCTTGTGGCGCGGTGAACTGGCGGCTGAACCTATTGTGGCAGCGCTCGAGCCGGTTAGTTTTGGCGTTGTCGCAGTTATTTCTCC
The DNA here is from genome assembly GCA_039025155.1 of Deinococcota bacterium. Taxonomy (GTDB): domain Bacteria; phylum Deinococcota; class Deinococci; order Deinococcales; family Trueperaceae; genus JBCCBI01. The sequence continues at coordinate 3,349 of JBCCOX010000362.1, forward strand.
AACTAGCTTTTTAAGTTTGTTACTGCGTAACCTAGCCCAAACTCTGGCAATTACAGCGGTGACACTCAGTGCGGTGGGTGCTGTTGCAGGCTATTTTGTCGCCCAGTGGTCCATGCGCCCGGTGAGCCGCTTAGCAGCTCTAACTGAAAGTTTTAAGCTAGAAAAATTGCGGCTTATCCCCTACCGCGGCCCGGACGACGAAGTGGGCCGCCTTACCCGGGCCTACAACGCACTTATTGAACAACTTCAAGACGCCCTCGCTGCCCAGCGTGTGTTTTTGGCGGAAACCAGCCACGAACTGCGCACACCGTTAACCAGTATGCGCGGCTTTTTGGACCGTGCTCTGCGGCGCACAAACCCCGAAGCGCAGCAAGATTTACAAGATGCTAGGCGCATTGCCGACACCTTGTCTAGGTTGGTGGCAGATATTTTGCAACTGTCTAGGGGTGAATTGGTACGCGAGCTGGTCCCACACTTGCTTGACCCCGTTGAAGACGTGCTTAAACCTATTTCCGAAGAATTTCATGGCACACTGCTCGAGGGCAGCCCGGGCAGCTTACTGGTGGGCGACCCCGAACAATTACAGCAACTTTTGCGCAACCTCACGGCTAACGCAGTGCGCGCTTGTGGTGATGACCCCAGCCGCGTGACCTTGCGCTGCAAACAGTTAAGTTCCGCTGAACTCTTAACGCTAACCCAACACGTTAGTCCAACAGATGTCCCCCCCACGGAGTTAAACGCCGCTGAGTGGGTTGTGTTTGAGGTAAGCGATAGCGGCCCCGGTATTAATCATGAGCTTTTACCAGACATCTTCAAAAAGTTTTACAAAGGTGCTGGCGGCGGTGCAGGTCTAGGCTTAGCTATTGCCAAACAAATTGCTAGGGCCCACGACGGGGATATTGAAGTTGAGAGTCAGCCGGGGCTTGGCACTACCTTTTACGTGCGTTTGCCTGCCTTTGCAGATGACGGCAGCGAGGATAGCGATATAACTTAATGTTGGTATAATTTAACCTGAATTCAGAGGGTACTGGTACAGGAATTGCTTCCAAACGCTAAGAGAGTATAGCCTTGCTGTTTAAGATTGCCCAAGGTATCTTAAAGCCAGTAGCTATGTGCTTACGAATGTGCTTGTACCAGTGCTTGAAATCTTGACTAACCTGATAGAGCTGACGGGATTATGCCTAAAGCAGAACTCATGCTTAAAGGTACGATTGAGACGCTCTAAGATGCCCATACCTCCCTTCTGGTTGACTTTGGCTTAATCCATTGCCCTAAGCTCGTGTAAGATGCTTGAAAGATGTGAGAGGTGAAATCGCTACCAGCGTCACTTTGAATCACGATGTTTTGTTTAACCCTTTGTTTGCGTAGTGAGGTGGTAGCTTCTTCTAAGGTTTGCTTGGCTTGGTGTATGGATAATCCGGCAATGACCTTGATAGCTAAGCAAGCTCTGGAGCTAACATCCTGCACGATATAAACCCAAGCACTACCCTTGGCAAGTTTCACATTATAGCGCAATTCACAAGTACAGAGCCGAGTAACCGGCATGTTTGAACCAGCCAATGATGTCAGCGAGATTGATCTGGTTGAGAGCTAGTTTGACAGCATGAGAAAGCTGGTCAAAGGTGTCGGTCTGGAAGGTTTTGAGACTTGCTTTGAGCTTGGAGAAGGCGTGTTCAATGGGATTAAAGTCAGGCGAGTAAGGCGGTAAAAAGCAAAGCTGACAGCCAGCGTCTTCAATGGCTTGGCGGATGGCATCGCCTTTGTGAATACTGTAGTTGTCAAGGACGACGATCTGTCCAGGTCTAAGCGTGGGTACTAGGATTTGTTGCACGTAGCTTGCAAAGGTCTGCCCATTGACAGCGCCACCGGTCACTAACCAAGGCGCTTGGATACCTTCAAGTGAGAGCGCTGCAATGAGATTAGCTTTGTCACTCTTGTAAGGCTTGCTTGCGTAGGCACGACTCCCGCAAGCTGACCAAGCATGGTCACGTTACTGTTGTAAATATTAGCAACCGCACGACAACATGATACAGTTGCGGATGGGCTACTCACTGGATTTACGAAAACGAATCGTAGCAGCCTGTGAGGCTGGGAGAGTAGCAGTAGCGAGACGATTTGAGGTAAGCCGTCTAACCGTGATCCGCTACGTTAAACGCGATGAAAC
>JBCCOX010000363.1:0-5474 GCA_039025155.1 Deinococcota bacterium
CAGTAGCGGGGTAAAGAGTTCAACCCGTAGCAGCGCAATAGGGATAAGTCCAGCTAGCCCTTCGTGATGATGCGCGTGCATGGGCGCATAAAAAATGGGCAAGAAACTTGGGAAACGCTCTAAAAAATTCCCAAAAAATTCCCCGAAGAGTACCCCAAACACAATTGACCACGCAGCACACCAGTTAATCACCGTACCAATGACGGGCAGTGCGCCCGGGCTTAAGGTAATGCCCAGCGGCCCCAAGTCAAGCGAGTTGCCGTTTTTGCCGCGCCGTCTAAACCACTGCCCTAGCACCACAAAGAGAATGCCAAAGCCAATGTCCCCGACAACAAGCCCAAAATAAAAGGGGAAAAAGACGGCGAGCGTCCAACTGGGGTCAAAGGCATCGTACTTGGGTGGCGCAAATAAGGATAACAAGCCCTCAAAGGGTTGAATCCAAGCAGGGTTCTCGAGCTTTACCGGTACACCGTGATCCAAAATGGCGTCTGCATGGCGGGTTTCCGTCACAATACCGTCGCCAAAGGTTTCTTTGAGCGCATTCACAACAGATGCTGTGTTGATAGTAGGTAACCAGCCCTCGAGCGCAAAACTGTAATTGCCGGCTGCTAAGTTGGTCATAGCGTCGTAGCGGTGGCGCTGATCAAGCGCGCCACTGTGAATCCAGTAAATAGCCGCCGCGTGTTCGCTTGCTAGGGCGTCAAGTTCGCTATGGATTTCGGTAAGGCGTTTGGGTAAGCTTTCCTGCTGGCTTGCCATATTGCCAAGTTGCTCGCTTAAAGATGTACCCGAAGCAGCTTTGGGAAGCTCTAAAACGCCAATGCCCATACGGGTTAGCAGACCCTGCAGTGCCTCAAGACGACTGTCTAAGGTGACAGCAAGTACAAGGTAGTCTTTGCTGTAAGGTTGCACCACCAGTTCAGCTTGTACCTTGTCATCTGTAGTAAGGGCAGCTTCTAGCTCATCAAGGGTGTCGCGGCTGACGATAAACGGCAGCGCCCGCAGGTAGCGGCTATCTCCCAAAAGCCCTAAGCTGTTCTCGAGCTGCTGCATGATGGGCAAATATGTTTTGATCGTTTCTAGGGTTTCAGATGCCTCACTGCGTTCGCGAAGTAACGCATCAACATTGCTACTCACGCTCTTTAGGTAAGCAAGTTGAGCATCTGCGTCTTGCTGGGAAGCATCTGGTGCGGCTACGTGGCTGGCGTCAAGCCCCTCTAGAGAGAGACTATCCAGCAGCATTTGGCTTTCGGCCAGTAGGCGGTCTTGGGTTTCTTTACTAGCTTGTACATCGCCAGTGAGCTCAAACGCGCCAAGAACATCTGCTGAAACAGGGTCAAGTTGTACTACACCTAAATCTTGCAAAAAGCTGAGCACGTTGTCAGCTTCGCTGCGCCTACCGACAACGAGCAGCTTGTCCATCTCGGCAATCACGGCAAGACACGCTCCACAATTAACGCAACAGCCTCAGCTTGGTGCTTTTTGGCGCTGGCTTGAAGTGCAGCCACATCTGTTTGGGCAGCCTCGAGCACCTTATCGCGGGCTTTTTGACTGGCAGTCGTTGCTTTTTTAGCTTGCGATTGCGCGTATTTGTCGGCATCTTTGCGGGCGCTAGCAAGGCTAGCACGGGCGTTGTCTTCGGCCTCGTTGATGATGCTGGCGGCTTTTTCTTTGGCCTTATCAACATCGGCAGCAAGGGTTTTTTCGTAATCAACAAGTTCGCGCAGTAGCGTTTCGCCTTGAGCTTGCAAGTTGCCCTCCTTTCTTAACACACCTCAAAGGGCGGGTTAGGTCGTCGTAGATGGTATTGTACTGATTCCGATTAACCACTTTATAAACCCCTACGGGCTTTATGCCGTTTCCATCAGAATCAGGTGTCGTTTCTACACCTTCTAGGTGGGTTAATTCGTTAACGAATTAACCGGAAAGAGTATTACGTGTTTCGATAAGTGTAGCTCGTAAACAAGTTATATAGCTTTGTGCTAACCAAGCGAGTTTACCTCAGTTTAGGGCATACCTTTTGTGTGAGTCGCTTGCATGGTAGCAGCATAAAAAAACGCGATGAGTGCAGCCGAGTAAAAAAATAAGGACTGCGGCTTAGTCTTCGCGCTCTAATGCGGTCAAGCATAACATAGCCGTCCGCAGACATGTCAACGCTGAAGGCAAGCCAAAAAGCACATTATATACACACTGCAGCCTACATTTAGGTGGCAGCTATCTCTAGGGGACGTTTGTCCTGATGGTGAGGGGATGTCAAAATTACAAACAAAAACTGCGCGCTCGGAAGCACTGCCTGTCAAAGACATTGCTCGAGCGCGCCGTGGCACATATTGCCGTAGCACATATTTAGGTACAGCAATAGTTTGGGTTAGAACTAGATGTTACCAGCTAACGGGCGTTTCAGCGTAACTGTAAACATCTGCCCCAGAACGCTGGCTGTAGCCTACGGTTGGTCCAAGCCGCTCGGCTGCAAACTCAAAAAAGGTCATCAGATTATCTGAGGCTGTTTGGATGGCATCAAAGTCTAAGGTACTTGCGCCGCCCAAGCCTGCAAAGACTTGAAGTTGGCTGGCAAGTTGTTCTGCTGAGGCACGCAAGTTAGTGCTGGTGTCGGTGTAGGTGACAGCAGAAGCATCCCCGGGGATGATACTCACGGCGTCTTGATAGGCTTCTAGGCTGGCCAAGTTGGCTGAACCTGCGTTGAGAACTGTACTTATGGACTCGAGCGACGGACTTATGAGCGCGTAGCCGTCTAGTACTGCCGTGCTGATGGTCACACCGGGGGCCATCGCATAGGTGCTTACTGTCACGCCGGCAATATCGGTGGTGCTGCTGCTGGCATCGCCACTGCCGCCCATAGGGTCAGCAAACATAGCCACAGTTGTGCTGATGGTTTGCATGACTTGGGCGAGCCCGCTGCTAGCAGCTTGTGTGTCGTTGGTGCCAATCATATAAACAAACTCGCCGAGCAAGTTGTCACTCATCATGCCCGGTTCGGTCACCTCACCTGCACCAGTCACGATGCTCACGACCTGTGTGCCCATCCAACCAAACAGGTTGGTGCTCAGGTCAACCCCAGTAAAACTGAGGACTAAGTCGTTTAAGCTGCCACCGAGTTCAGGCACGCTGCTAGATAGCTCGTTAAGGTAGTCCCACCAGCCGGCAACATCCACAAAGCTGGTGCTGTAGCTAAGCGCGCCAGCGGGGCTACGCGTTGCCGTTGAGGTATCTGCATAGCCATCTATTGTAAGCAAGTTGTAAAGACTCGTGTCACCAGCGGCTTCGTTGAGGCTGGTCACGCTTTCACTCACGACGTTATCGCTCAACAGGCGCACCACGCCTGCAGATGTGTTGAGTGTGCCTAACATGCTGCTGACGCGCTCAACGAGTGCATCAAAGCCAAAACCAGTCGCAAAGGGTTTAATGGCTTGGGCAACACCTGCGTAGTTAACATAGCCGTAGAAGTTGCCACCTGCCAATGTCCCTAAGGTGGCGTTGTATCCGTCTGTCTCGAGTAAGCTGGCTTCATCGCTACCGCCAAGTTGGCGTAAGCTTGCCCGCAAGGTGTCGGGGTTACTGCTGAGGAACAAGACATCATCTGCAAGCCCGTAGGCAATGCGTTGCACAGGTGCGTCGGGGTCTTCTAAAAAGAGAGTGTAAAAGGTGTAGTCGCCTTCTTGAAGTACATCTGCGTCGTCATCTGGTAAGAGTGGTGCGAGGGCGTCAGCCGCGCTGGGGCTTACAACGGTAGCCAGGGTGATGACCGGAAAGGGGTTGAAGCTCGAGGCAGAGACACTCAGCCAAGCTTCCGTACCAAGTACATCTAACCAAGTCACACCTTCGGGTAGGGCGTTCTCGAGGTCATCTTCGCTAACGTCGTCCCCAAAAAGTGAGGCCAGTGTTGTGGCTAACTCTAAGCGGTTAAATTCTTCTTGAAACGCAGCACTGCGCTCGCCAGCACCGGTCATGTCTTGCATACCCAAAACAACAATGCTATCTGCAGATAAAAGACTGGGTAGACGCTGGGCAAACGCAGCAGAAAGCGTCAGCAAACTAAGGCTAAGTATCATGGTGAGTTGGAGGCGTTGAATGTATGAAGGTTGCGGCATAGAAACTCCTTTGAACTAAAACTGATGAAGTAAAACTGAAATAAGGCGCAATCTGGCAAGGGATAGCAAGGTTGCCTCGTAAACATTAAACTCGCTTGTCATTGAGACGTTATCAACCTAAGGCTAAAACTCAGTGAAGATGTTTGTTTGCACTAACTCAACTTGAATCAAAAGACTTTCTTAACTTAGCTAAAGACTTCGTAAGTGGCATCAACATTGGTTGTGCTAAGCACAATCACATGCAGGTTAGTACCTCTAAGTTTCATTAGTGCCTCTAAATTTCAATAGTGTAGTACCTAGTACCACTAGGCAATGTTATGTCATTGCGTGATGCAGTACGGCTAGGAGACGATTAGTAGATGGTGTCAGCAAAAATGCTAGCAACCTGCATAAATTCTAAAGGTTGCTAGCGTTTTTTGAGGAAGTTGTTGCTACGGTTTACGCCTACAAGGGCAGAGTTTTAACAAACGCTGAATATGATTAGCTGCTGAATTAGCTACTGGTGAGTCCTTGGGCAGTTGCAACCACATTGTCTACACTAAAGCCGAGTTGCGCCATCACAACATTGCCATCTGCTGACGCACCAAAACGGTCTAGACCGATGACCGCGCCACCATCACCCACGTATTTGTACCAACCAAGTGAGGCACCTGCTTCAATGGCGACGCGCTTGCGAACGCCCGCAGGCAAAATGGACGTTCTGTAGCTTTCGTCTTGAGCATCAAAAAGCTCCATGCTCGGCATGCTGACAACTCGGGTTGGCGTGCCTTCGCTGTCCAGCTTGGCTTTGGCGGCGAGTGCTAGCGAGACTTCTGAACCGGTAGCAATCAAAATAAGCTCGGGTGTGGGGGTGCTACTTTCAGCAACGACATACGCACCTTTGGCGACGCTCCCCGCAGCAACCTCGAGTGTCGGCAAATTTTGGCGGCTAAGCACCAGTGCCGTAGGTCCGTCTTTGTGCTGCAAGGCAAAAGCCCAAGCTTGCCCAGTTTCGTGAGCATCTGCTGGGCGAATAAGCGTGAGATTAGGAATGGCCCTAAGTGCCATGAGTTGCCCGACCGGTTGGTGAGTTGGGCCGTCGCCACCTAGACCGATGCTGTCGTGGGTGAACACGTAGATTACGGGTTGTTCCATGAGCGCAGATAGCCTCAGGCTAGGGCGTAAGTAATCTGAAAAGACAAAAAAAGTACCCACAAACGGACGCACGCCGCCGTGTAAAGCCATGCCGTTGGCAGCAGCGGCCATGCCGTGTTCACGCACACCGAAGTAGATGTTGCGGCCGCTGTAGTCACTGCGGGAGATAATCGTGGTGTCGTTAATATCTGTTTTGGTCGAGCCAGCAAGGTCAGCAGACCCGCCAATGAG
>JBCCOX010000364.1:0-5464 GCA_039025155.1 Deinococcota bacterium
ACTGGCCAAAACGCTGGTGGATAACCTGTTGCGTGGGGATGGCGATAAACCACTGGTGCTCGAGCTTGGCATTGACCACTTGGGTGAAATGGACGGGCTGGTTGCACTTGCTAAGCCAGATATTGGCATCTTAACGCTCATCGCCGAAAGTCATCTGAAGGGTCTGGGCACGTTAGAAAACGTAGCCACCGAAAAGAAAAAACTTATTAACGCTTCTCCGCGCAAACTGGTGAGTGCTGAAGCGTGGCATTTTTTAACGCCAGCCGAGCAAGCGGGTGCGTGGTGTTACGGGCTTGAAGCGCAAGATGCTGACAAGCCATTACCCGAAACTACAGTTCTTGCCAGCGTAAGTGTATCTCAAAAAGATGCCAGTCAAGTGCTGACCGTGCTTGGTGAAAACCTCAGCCTATCAACTTTGGGTACAGCCGCGGCCCGCAGTGCAACTGCTGCAATGGCACTTGCCAAGATGCTTGATGACGACCTGTCTCAAGCTGCAGCCAACATCAGTACAGCGAAATTTGAAGGTCGCCGCCTCGAGGTGCATCAGCTTGCTGGCCTCACCTTTATAGATGACGCTTACAACAGTAACCCAGCGTCTATGAAACAAGCGCTCGAGGTGCTTGCGCACTACCCTAAACCGCATACACTAGTTGTTGGGGATATGCTCGAGCTAGCTGACCGCAGTGAAACCCTCCACCGTGAATTAGGTAAGGCAACTAAACACCTCGATAGAGTCATTGCCGTGGGACCAGAAGCAAGTTACATTGCTGCTTAAAACCCGCAAGCAACCTACCTGCCAACCTTGGAAAGCCTACTTGCTCAGCTTGACAGCCTCAACTTACCCACAACGGGGACGTTACTGGTAAAAGCCTCCCTCGGCATGAAGTTGGCGCAGTTTGTGCAGGCGTTTAAGGATTATGCCAGCCTCAGGTACAATGGCACACCACACTCTGACGCGACTGATGCTCAAACGCGAACTCGTCAAATAACACCTACAGCACAACCTCAACAAAGTACAGCTCAATTTACGAACACCGCTCAGGTGGAGGCTATTCGCTCGTGAGACTGGTCTACGCTGCCCTGCTATCGTTTTTTTTAGTAGGTGTGTTTGTGCAGCTCGCCAAACGGTTTGGTTGGGGTAAAGCGGTTCGCTCAGACGGCCCACAAAGTCATTTGGCCAAAGCGGGTACGCCGACTATGGGTGGCGTGGCGTTTTTAGGTGCAGGTATTTTAGTGTGGCGGATGACTACCGTGCCCTCGAGAGACGAGTGGGCACTGGTGGGACTCATTGTGCTAACGGCTATTTTGGGCTGGTACGATGACATTTTGTCGCTCAGACGCAAACGCCTTGGCAAGCAAGATGCCTCAACAGGTTTACTGGCGCGCTACAGATTGCCCATGCAAGCAATTTGTGCGCTTCTTTTTGCCCTGTATGTGGTCTCAACCGGGCGAGACTTGTTTGGCCCTAATTGGCTAGATGTTGTCTGTTACGGATTTATTATTGTAGGTGCGATAAACGCGCTTAACTTTAGTGACGGGCTAGACGGGCTAGCTGCAGGTATGAGCGCCATTATGTTGCTACTGTTCATTCAAGTCCCGTTAGTGATTTGTTTAGTGGGTGCGCTATGCGGATTTTTGTGGCATAACGCCAAACCCGCTAAAGTTTTTATGGGCGGGGTGGGTTCAGAAGCGCTGGGTGCTGCCCTTGCTGGGACGGCTATTTTGGCAGACGCCACCTGGTGGTTGCCGCTCATTGCCTTTGTGCCTGTGGTTGAGGTACTTTCGGTCATTGCCCAAGTGCTCTACTTTCGGGCTACCGCTGGTAAACGCCTTTTGAAGATGAGCCCAATCCACCATCATTTTGAGCTTATCGGTTGGTCAGAAACACAAGTAGTTATGCGCTTTTGGCTAGTGACGGCACTGTGCGTGGGGCTCACGTGGCACTGGCGCGGAGGACTTGGATGACATCCTCTAATCGCCACCCTGAACATGTCTTAGTGTACGGTCTTGGCCGCAGCGGACGAGCTGTGTGTACCTTGCTCAAGGCCCAAGGGTATGCCATGACGGTGATTGACGCTCGAGTAGCTACACAATTAGCTGCCTCTGGTGAAGATCAAGCGCTTGTTCGTGAGCTTGGGGTAAGTGTATATGCGTCGTTAGAGATGCTCGAGCAATCGCAGCCTCAACTCCTTCAGCAGATACAAACCTGTATTGCAGCTCCCGGCGTACCGTGGCAACACCCCGACCTCACACGATTGCGAGAGCAAGCCGTGGCTACCATTGGCGAAGTGGAATGGGTTTACAAAATGGTTATAACGCCAACAAACACATCATCTAAAGCTACAAAGACCCTCCAAACCGTTGGCATCACCGGCACAGCGGGTAAAACCAGCACCACCCAGTGGATCAGCAGCTTACTGACCCAAGCAGGTAAATGCGCGCCAGCCGGGGGGAATATCGGCCGGGCATTAGCTGAGGTTGTCCTTGACGAAGCTGTACAAACCGAAACCGAAGCTACCTTGGTGACTGAGATGTCGTCGTTTCAGCTCGAGCGTTGCCCTAGCTTCCGACCTAACATCGCGGTTGTGCTGAACCTTGGCGTAGATCACATTGACCGACATGGCAGCGTTGAGGCTTATCATGCAGCTAAGAAAAACTTAATCGCCAATCTGACACCTCAAGATACCTTTGTTTACAACGCAGATGATGCCACGCTAGCGCGCTGGGCATCGGAAACATCTGCGACTACGCTTGCATTTTCTTGTCATAGTGATCAAGCAGATGCCACCTATGCAGGTAGTACCCTCATGCTGGCAGGTGAGCCTCTGCTGACAACAGATGAGCTCGAGGTTTACGGACAGCATCAATACAGTAACGCCTTGGCAGTTGCCCTTGTTGGGTTAGCATCTGGGCTCAGCCGTGCTGAGATTAAAGCTGGGCTGGTAAGCTTTACGGGTGTTGCTGGGCGCTACAGTCAGGTTGCCGCTGTGAACGGTGTTCAGTTTGTGGAGGATTCCATCGCCACGCGCACCCTAGCTGTACAAGCAGCACTAGAAGCCACGCCTAGCCCTATTGTTTGGCTGGCAGGTGGTCAAGACAAAGGTGCTGACCTAACGCCCTTACGCGACCTGGTGCGTGACAAGGTGAGTTTGCTGGTGGCCATTGGTGAAGCTGGCCCTAAGTTTGCAGATGCCTTTGCAGATGTTACAGACGTATGTGTTATTGATGATGCAGACGGCGTGACTGCGTTGGCTCGAGCTTGTGCTACCGGCTACGACCACCTCATCCCACAATCTGAACACGCTAAAGGCACGGTCTTACTGGCACCACTTGCTGCCTCGTTTGATCAGTTTTCTGACTATCAAGCACGTGCGAAAGCTTTTCGGCAGGTTGTGCAGGATTTACTTACCCAACATGATGGTGTGACTGAATCAATCACCTCTGAATCATCAGTTTCTAAGCAGGCGAACGCTTCATCAACTCAATCCATAGCGCAAGTCTACACAGAAGATGCTGCGTCCAGCACATCACAACAATCATCACGTCAATCAAAGGAGCCAGCATGGACGGTCTCTTAATTTTAGTGCAAGTGCTCCTTGGCGCAATGGGTGTGCTGGGTTTAGCTACCAGTGAACCTATGCTTTCTATGCCTCAAGTGATTAGGGTCATTTTGGGCTTAGTGATTACTTTTGTGGTTGCGCGCATGCCTGCTCGTACAGTTGTAAAACTGAGCCCATACGCCTACCTAGGTGTACTTTTTTTACTTATTTTGACGCTTTTTATAGGTGTGTCCCCTGAAGGTAGCAGCAGCCGCCGCTGGCTAGCGATTGGCGGGTTCACCTTGCAACCTTCTGAACTTATGAAGGTGACGGTTATCGCTTACCTTGCCGGCTTTTTTTACAATCACCTTGGCGACTGGCAAATTTGGCGGCCCATGCTGGTGTTAGGGCTTGCTGCGGGTGCCATTGTGGCTGAGCCAGATGTCAGCACGGCACTATTTGTCTTTTTGCTGGCCTTTGTCATTATGATTGCAGCGGGGACAACTCTCGTGAGGCTTATAAGCATTAGTACAACGGCGGCGCTTATCGCGGTTATTTTTGCAGGCCCTTATCTGAGCCAATACAGTTATATTGGCGAGCGCTTGGGTGGCTATCTTGATTTTCGCGGTGAGCGTATTGATAGCCGTGGTAGTAGCTACCAAGCGCTCCAAGCCCAGCGTACTCTGGTGCGTGCTGGGGTGATTGGGGTGGGTCCCGGGCGGCCTATTTATGTCCCCGAAGCTGACACCGACATGATTGTGATTTCAATTGGGCATGCACTGGGTTTATTGGGTATTGCCACGTTGTTTTCGCTCTACTTTGTGATTGCTGCTAAGGGAGTAAGCATTGCCTCGAGAGTCGAAGGACCAAGCGCGTTACTTGCTATTGGGGCAACCATTTATATCTGTTTGCAAGCAGGTCTAAACCTACTGGTCGCGTCCGGTTTAGTTCCGGTTACAGGCATCCCCTTACCTTTTGTGAGCTACGGGTTTAATAGCCTTATTTCGGTATCTATTGCCATGGGCTTTTTACACAGTGCGTCCAGAGAACTCAAGCTTGCCGACGCGCAACAAGGAGCTGCTGTATGACCAGTAGTCGCATGACCAGTAGCCGTATAACCAGCAAAAGCAATCTTGCTGTGCTGGATGTTGCACCTAGCGTGCCAGCTAGTCAGATGAGTCAGATGTCTCAACCTAGTTCTGTCAGTAAGACACATTCAGGTAAACACGTTGTGCTGGCAACGGGCGGTACAGGCGGGCATATTTATCCAGCGATTGCGGTGGCAGAAGAACTAACAGCTCGAGGCTACCTAGTAACTTTCGTAGGACAAGGTAACGGCTTAGAAGCACGCCTTGTCCCCCAAGCAGGGTTTAACTTTGTAGGCGTGACGGCTGGCAAACTTGACCGCCAGCGACCTAACCCATTTGAAGCTATGAAAGCAATCTGGGGCTGTCTGCAAGCGCTTCGGCAGGTTGCGCGCTTGCGTCCAACCTGGGTTGTTGGCTTTGGTGGTTTTGCCAGTTTTCCAGCCCTAGCTGCTGCTTGGTTGTTGCGCCGTCCGCTGGCACTCCACGAAGCCAACGCCTATCCGGGACTTGTTACCAAACTATTTGCTCGCCCTGCACGCTTAATAGCCTCAGTTGAGGCGGCTATCTCTAACCGTTTACCTAAAGAAACTTTGCCCGTTGGCTTGCCCATCCGCTTAAATCAGATAGATAAAGCTGCTGCTAGGGCGCACCTTGGCTTACCGGAAGATGCCCTCGTGACACTAGTCATGGGCGGTAGCCAAGGTGCCAAAGTTTTAAATGAGGTTGTTCCTGCTGCCTATGAAGCTTTGGAATCTACTAATCGACCTCACTATGTCTTGCACAGTGCGGGTCGAGGGCGCGTGGATAGCGTCACTCGTCTTACGACCTCTAAACACT
>JBCCOX010000365.1:0-5456 GCA_039025155.1 Deinococcota bacterium
CTTTTTTTAGGTGATTGTACGTACCAAAACCTCTACAACGGTCACAGCGAAGCCAGTTACAACATGCAGGCGTTGCAAGGTTTGCTCACACGCTTAGCCAAGTTTCCAGCCGCGTGGTACGTTACCTCACACAATGAGGCAGCTCAAGATGCGCCCAGCTTTCGGCAGGAGATGGAACAGCTCACGGCTATTGGCATGACCGTTGAAGCACATGGGTTCGATGGTGATTTAGTGCTCGAGATGCTCAGTCGCCGTCGCGGTTTACGACCAGATGAGGATACCCGCGAACTTGTGCGCATGTTCCAAGTGGGGTTACGCTTACGGCAAGATGCTTGACGGTGGTTAGATGTCTAGGAAGAGTGAGCTTAGTTACTAGCATCCAACACTTAGCAGGTTGATGATTAGCTGTTACAAGTCATGGCAATTTTATGAGGGGTTGTTACAGGTCATTGACGTGCAAAGCTTTACGTGACGTAAAGGAGATGATCTCAACGACAGCCTATATCGGCATTAAAAGGTAATGGTGTTGACTACCCATTTGATGGTGCTGCTTGTATCAACATAACTTGGGACTGCCATCACTAAGGACAATGTTGTAAATACGGCTGGAAAGAACAAGGGATAAAGAAAGTACATCTGATCACTTGGTGTGGTTCAAATATTGCATCAATGCTAATCACGGTATTGTGTCGTCATCTTCAAAATAGCTGTGCGCCTTGGCTCAGCCTATTCGAGATACGGCAGTGATGTAGACAATTGTGTACTCTCATGCAATAAGCTGCAGCTTTTAAGGAGTAAGTTAAATAGAGATAATTTCTAGTATCTCCATCTGAGTTTGCATCAGCACCTTCAGATGTAAGCTATGTAAGCCGTAACACCCCCACTCAATGTGGCGCAACTTGTCTTGAAATTGCTATGTGTAATACCAAATCCGGTTGATTCCCGAAGGGATCAACCCCTGCCAAAGCAGATAAGATAAGCTACGAAATCCGCGCTGGACATGTTGGATGCCTTTAGGCATTATTCGAGATATGAGCGGATTTCGTATAAGAAAGAGTTGTTGATTTATGCGTCAAAGCCAGCCTACTTACATCTTTAATCGCAAATACCGCCAGATCATTATTGCTGCCAGTTTGTTTGTTGTGTTCAGTGTTTCTGCCTTAATTGCCACGTGGCAAATTGCTCGAGACTTGCAACAAAGTGCTATTAAAATCAATCTTTCTGGGCGTCAACGCATGTTGTCTCAACGTTGGACAAAGACACTCTTGCAGCTCGAGGACATCTTTTTAACTGAAGATGTTATGAGCGCCGAGTTATACGAAGAATTTGTGACAACAACTGAACTTTTTCACACTACCTTGGTGGGGTTTTTAGATGGCGGTACGGTGACTGCTGGCGACGGCACACCGATTAACATTCCAGCTATTGACGATCCACCAGCGCGCACAATCTTACAAAACGCGCGCAATGTCTGGCAGCCTATTTATGACGAGATGAAGGCTTTTTTACAAGTTGAAAGCAGTGCTGATATTGACGAACTCATTTTGGACAATCTACGTCCTACCCTTGACTACGCGCTAGATAATAACCTCACGCTGCTCAACCTCATGAACGAGCTGACCTTTCAACTTGAAACGCTTGCCCGCAACAATGCCCAACGGTTACGGACTATTCAAATTACCAGTGTTGTTTTTGCACTTATCAATTTCATCTTTTTACTACTAGTTACTGTGCGCAATCTCATTAAAACAGATACAGAGTTAGCTGCTAGCGTTGCCGAAATCAAAAAGCTTAACTTGCGCTTAGAAGCTGACCGCAATAACCTCAGTGCATTGTTTGAGGGCTTTATGGACAATAGCCCCGTGTCAATGTGGATCAAAGACCGTCAGCGAAGGTATGTGCGTGTTAACAATTATTTTGCAGATGAATTAGATCGTTCCAGAAGCAGTTTCGCAGGTAAACGCTACGAAGATATTAACAACGACGACAACGTGCAACTGTTTACAGACGCCGATAACGATGTCTTCCGACATGGGAAAACTCGTATTGATCAGCACGACTTCACCACAAAAGCTGGGGTACAACGCCGTATCACAACACGCTTTCCTATTTTTGATGCTCATGGCAATCTCTATGCCTTGGGTGGTATGTCGGTAAATGTGACGGATTATGATGTTGAAGCAGCGCAAGTCCAAGACGCTGGTATGCAGCAAAACTAGTTGCCTTCCAAGCGCGCTAACCCCTCACTCACTGTGACAACTGCCACGCCACGCTCACAGGTTGCGTCTAAAAGCTGCGCTAAGTTTTGCTGCTGCCACCAGCCTGTGTCAAAGCTCGAGTGAATCGTCCAAACAAGCCAGCCGTCATCGGCAATTGCTTTGTCTAAAACGTCCAAATACCCTGCTAAGCTATGCCGCGCGCTAATGTTGTAGCGCGTGAGCGTGTAACGGTTGCTCTGGGCATTATTTAAGCCGATGCCATCTGTGTAGCCCTTTTCTCTGTAGATAAACGCGGCGTCGTAGTAACGACTTACCGCGTCTACCACCTCGGAGGTGTAGCGTCCATAGGGATAGACAAAGGTACTTGCAAAAAGTCCAGCTCTAGCTAAAATATCCCGGCTTTCACGCAAGTTATTATCAAGGAGTAGCGGGTCGAGGGTTGTTTGATCGTTGTGATACAGCGAGTGTGAGGCAATTTCCCACCCTAGCTCGCGCACGCTGTACAGGTCGTCGTAGTTGGTGTGGGTGCGGCTGCTAATGAGCCCTGCGATGATTGCGAGCGTGCCCACTTGGCCACGTGGCGCAAAAATGTAGTCAATTAACTCTAAATCTTTACGCTCACCATCATCAAAAATAAAACTCACAAAGGCAGATTCTGAAACGGGTGTACGGCAAGGTTGGTTAGCTGCGTAAAATGCAGCTTCTAAGGCCGTAACGTCTGCACCGTAGCGCCGCAACGTTCCAGCAAGCTGTGCGTCTAGTGCAGCCCGTTGTAACACGCCAGTATCAACATCCTTAAGACGTGCGCCTCGAGCCAGTAGCACATTAGCAGCACCTCGGTTGTGGCGGTAGAGGGCTAGCTCGAGCGGCGTGGTGGTTGCGCCGTCTTCAGTACGTACAATCACCTCGTTTGGGTCAAGGCCGCCGTCTAGGAGTGCACTCACTAAGTTGGGGCCAGCCACTGAGGCTGCAAATGCCAAGGTATCAGCATGTGCTAATACGCTAATGTCACGGCGGTTCAGTGCGTCTAAAACAACCTCTGCAGCTTGCCCGTTACAGCTATTACTGCCACCGTTGTAACTCGCGTGTTTAACATGACCTAAACAAGGAAAATAATCCAGCACCGTGCGTACATCAAACAGGTCGTAAAAATAGACAACGTCGTCAATCGTTGCACCTGCCTCGAGCAATACGCCAGCTATGCTATCCAAGCCAATGCTGCCACGATTCACGTAGGCCATGGCGGTAATCGTGCCATCCAAACTGCCGCCTTGGTCTATCAAATAACGTAGTAGCGTAGGGCTAGCATACTTGGCAGCAAACTTCATGACGCTACTGCCTTCAGCGTTGCTGGGTAGTTGGGCGTTGACATCTGCACCAGCCTCAACCAGCAGTTGCACCATGCTGAGCTGATTCGTAATAACCGCTTCCATAAGCGGTGTAGATCCCGTACTCCCACGTTGGTTGACATCTGTCCCGGCTTCAATAAGGGCTTCTACCTGAGCGAGTTGACGAGTTTTAATGGCAAATGAAAACGCTTCTTGTGCCCCTGCTAGAGGCGTCAAGACGAAAGATATAAACAAGACAAGCACATGGAAACATAATTTTGGAGAATAACATAGTGTCCACATCACGACTCCTTAACCACACTAACCAGCAGAGTATCTGAGAAATTATATCTTAAAAAAGAAAAGGGTCGACAATAATCTATAATCCATGTCCAACTTAGCTATAAGATGCACCCAAGCTTATAAAACGTGATGTAAAACACGTTGCCATCTTACTACTGTGTGTTCTACTTTGTATACCATCAACAATTGACGACTCAAAGGTGGCATTTTAGAGATGAAACCTCCTTGAGGAACGTGTTTTGTAAAGTTTTGGACTCAGCATTGGTTGTGCAGGTGTATCCACACGTAGGTTCACGTACCTGTTTAAACTATCTGCACCGCTAACACATTCACTAGCTTGGATGACAGAGGATGTGCAGGTGAACTAGCCTGAGTACTCGAGCACGCCCGTTGATTGTGAAGGGACTTAGAAGGGAGTCATCATGAAACGTTTGACTATTATTGGACTCGCCCTAGGACTTTTAAGCGGACTAGCTAGCGCACAACTTGCGGCTGGTGACACGTCGTCGGCTAGTATTGCGCTTAGCAACAACTTTGCGGGTAACTCGTGGCGGCAAGCCATGTTGCAAAGTTGGCAAGAAGTGGCAGACAGCGCTACTAGTGCAGGTATTGTTGCTGACGCGCCCGCGTTTACAACCGCTGAAAACCAAGCTACCGAGCAAGCCGCCCAAATTCAAAACCTCATCTTGCAAGGTTATGACGCTATTGTGGTCAACGCAGCTTCTCCCACGGCGCTCAATGGCACCATTAAACAAGCTTGCGACGCAGGCGTAATTGTGGTGTCGTTTGATGGCATCGTGACCGAACCCTGTGCGTGGCGCATTGTGATTGACTTTGCAGGCATGGGTGAAGCCCAAATGGACTACCTCGCTGGGCGTTTAGATGGCGGCAATATTTTGGAAATTCGCGGCCTAGCTGGCGTGTTTGTGGATGATGAAATTCACGCGGGTATTAACAGCGGACTTGAAACCTACAGCCAATTTGAGCGGGTTGGTAGCGTTCATGGTGATTGGACCCAAACTGTTGCCCAACGCGAGGTATCCGGCATTTTGCCAACCCTACCCGAGGTTGCAGCGGTTGTAACCCAAGGTGGTGACGGCTTTGGCGCTGCCCAAGCCTTCGCGGCTGCCGGGCGTGACGCACCCATCATCATTATGGGCAACCGCCACGATGAACTAAGTTGGTGGCAAGAACAAAAAGATGCTAGCGGCTACGAAACGTTCTCCCTGTCGATTGCACCAGCCTCGTCTCAAGTAGGGTTCTGGGTGGCGCAGCAAATTTTAGCAGGCAAAGACGTGCCGAAAGATTTGCTACTGCCCACGCTCGTGGTAACGCAGGATGATCTGGAATATTGGCTCGAGCGCACCCCCGAAGGTGGCGTGACCAACGCAACTTATACGCAAGACTGGGTCAGCGAGTTAATTGATGCTGTCATTGCTGGTGAACCCGCACCCCCAACACCCCAGTAACTAACACCTAGCAACTAACGCCTCAATAATTAGTACGAAAGCCGGTATTAACCTGCATGAGTTTGCTCTCACTGAGTGCAGCAACAAAACACTACGGTGCTGTTACCGCACTAGCTGGGGTGGATGTGACCATTCAC
>JBCCOX010000366.1:0-5449 GCA_039025155.1 Deinococcota bacterium
GCTAGTGGGCGATTTAGCCATCGCCCGCGCCATTGACACGGTGTCTACTATCATCGGTAAGGTGATGTTTTGGACCTCTTTAGTGATGGTACTCATTGGCGTTTACAACGTGATTACGCGCTATTTGGGTACACGCATTGGCGTGCAGCTTAGTAGCAATGTTTACCTCGAGCTACAAACCTATGCCTACAACCTCATCTTTTTGTTAGGCGCGCCTTATGTGCTTATGAAAAACTCACACGTGCGCATTGATATTCTGACCGACCGTTTGAGCAACAAAGGCAAAGCCATTATTGATATTGTTGGCGCACTTTTGCTGCTTGTACCGCTGTGTTTGCTTAGTCTTTACTTTAGCCAAAGCTATATTGCTGCGTCGTTTCGGCAACTCGAAGCGAGTCCAGACCCCGACGGCCTTTTACTCTATCCCATCAAATTTGTGATTATCGTGGCGTTTGTACTACTTATTTTGCAAGGCGTGAGTGAAACTATCAAAAATCTCGCCTTTGTGCGCGGCGTACCCAACTCGGGTAGTATGCACGACGTTCCGCCAGAAACCCATGAACCCAGTATCACTGAGCAGACGGAGGTTATCTAATGTTAGGACTGTGGATGTTTGCTGCCGCTGTGGTAATTTTGCTGTTGGGCTACCCAGTAGCGTTTAGTCTAGGCGGGGTCGCCGTACTGTTTACCTTGATTGGCAGCGATTTATTACCAACACTGTTTGACATTACCTTACCGTGGGCACCCGAAGGCGTAGTGATGGGTGAAAAGCTTTTTCGAGCGGCTCGCCTAAATGCAATTCCCTCAACCATTTTTGGCAGCATCATGGACAACTTCACACTGGTTGCCGTGCCTTTTTTTGTATTCATGGGTGTGATGCTCGAGAAATCTGGTCTAGCTGAAGAACTACTTGAGACGATGGGTATCTTGTTTGGGCGCTTGCGCGGCGGCCTAGCTATATCTGTTGTGACCATCGGTGCGCTCTTAGCTGCGTCAACGGGTGTCGTTGGTGCATCCGTGGTAACGATGGGCGTGCTCGCGCTTCCCGTCATGCTCAAATATAACTATGACAAAGGCATTGCCACTGGGGTGGTGGCCTCATCTGGCACGCTCGGACAGATTATCCCGCCCAGTATTGTGCTGGTGATTCTGGGTGACCAAATTGGTGTATCGGTAGGTAACCTGTTTTTAGGCTCGTTTATTCCGGGCTTCATGCTTGCAGGCTTGTTTATTCTCTGGGTTATTTTTGTAGCCTTTACCAAACCTGACGACGTACCTGCCCTACCCGAAGACGCCCGCAACGTTGAACCCGCCAACGTCAGTATAGTTGTCAAAATTGCGCTGATGATTTTAAGTTTTGCGCTCTTCTACCTTATTGCTAGCGCAATTGTGTCATTAATTTTGCCTACAGTCACCTTTTTTGAAGCTAACCAAGCTGCACTCCCTAACACGCTGCACGAGTTCGTTGCAGTTATTGGCTTACTGGTACTGTATGTACGCTACTGGAATGCACCACTCTTTTTCAAAGTAGTTAGCAACTTGTTACCGCCGTTTTTCCTTATTATTGTGGTGCTCGCAACCATCTTTTTTGGCATTGCCACCCCAACCGAGGCGGGTGCTATGGGTGCTGTGGGTGCCATGATTTTGGCTGCTATTAACCGCCGCTTGAGTCTCGAGAACCTCAACGAAGCCATGGACCAAACCGTGCGCCTCACCAGCATGGTGTTTGTAATTTTGATTGGGGCAACTATCTTCACCCTAGTCTTTAGAGCACTAGGCGGCGACCGCGTCATCACCAACTTTTTGCTGGAATTGCCTGGCGGTAGTGCTGGCTTTTTGTTTTTCTCCATGCTCATCATCTTTTTGCTAGGCTTTTTTATTGACTTTATTCAAATCACCTTTATCGTAGTGCCAATCCTCGCACCTATTGCAGTGACGATACTTGCTGCTGACCCACGTCTCAGTTTAATTTTTTCCGTTCCAGACATAAATGGTGTATTGAGATTCAATAGTCAACTGGCACTACTTTGGTTTGGGGTCATTATTGCCATGAACTTACAAGCCTCGTTTTTAACGCCGCCATTTGGCTTTGCGCTGTTTTACCTTAAAGGGGTTGCGCCGCCCAGCGTACAAACCACCGACATTTACCGAGGCATCATCCCGTTTATTGCTATTCAACTTGTAGCGCTTTTGCTCATCATTTTCTTTCCGCAGATTGTCTTGTGGCTGCCGGCGATGGCACGTTAACATCCCGACATTACCTCAACTCAGACTCAAAAGCGCACCTCGTCATGATGTAGGTGCGCTTTTGTTGATGACATCTTTTGAAATCCCTAGCGTCCTTGAGGACATACTGATGCGCTTGGGAACTATCAGCTACTCGAGCATATCCCCATAAAATTTACAAGCACACCATCAACACCACAGTCTCCAGCAAGATGTTCAGAGGCTCAATTATTTTTCGGGGATGATGTTGACGGACAGTCTTAATCTGCCCGTCCTGCTGCATGGGTCATGTGGATTTTATCTTTAGCAACTTCCCTGAGCGCGTCTCGAGCCGCATGATAGACATCGTAGTGGCACGCTGCACTTGCTGTTTTATCTTTCCAAACGCCCATCACTGCTCGCTGCAAGCCTGCGCCAATGTTGACCTTGACCACGCCGTAGGTAACAGCCTCAGCAAGGTCGCTGGCAGGAATCCCCGTCCCCCCATGTAGAACGAGCGGTCCTTGGACTGCTTTAGCAATGCTCGCAAGCCTAGCTAGGTCTAGCTGACTGGCCTGCCCGTGCTTAGAGCCGACTGACACAGCAATCATGTCGGCGTGACCCTCTTTGTAAAGACGCGCGGCGTCATCTGGTTCGGTGAGGTGAATCTCATCGTCACCGCCTTCGCCACCGCCAAAACTACCTGCTGCTGCCTCGAGCGATGCACCGGCTGCGTGTGCAAAACTAGCAAGTTGGTCGGTGAGGTGAATGTTTTTCTCGAGCGGAAACTCTTCCCCATCAAACATGACCGACGAGTAACCTGCGCGCAGACAGCGCGTGGCAGTTTCTAAATCTGGTCCGTGGTCAAGGTGAAGCATAATTGGCACGCTCACCTCATCTGCCAGTGCGCGAATCATGCTGGTCATAACCTTGGGACTGCCGTGCTCGAGGTCACCCGGATACGTCTGCAACATAATCGGTGCGCGTTCTTGCTCAGCAGCTTCGATACAAGCTTTAGCCATCTCCAAACTACAAATATTAAACGATGGTAGCGCGTAGTTGCCCTCAAACGCGCGTTGAATGAGCGTACGACCATCTGATACAAACGGCATAGACATCCTCCTTGAGGTTAATTTGTGTGATGCTGATGTTGTTAGTGTCAACCTACTTGTGACAACCTAAACATAATAGTGACAATGTTGGATAGTGTTTTATGACCTTATGGAGTCGTCCTTGCTAAGTTTTCATAGTGTCGAGTACATCTGCTTGAGATAATGTCTACAGTATTCACCTTAATGTACGATGTTCATCTACACGTCAATACTTTGACCTCAACACCACAAAATTAGGTGAGCGACTTACGCCAATCTTGTAATGCCGCTCGAGCCGTCACATAGCGCTCATAACGCGCTTCATAAACATCAATTTCGGCTGTATCTTTTGGGGTAGCTTGTGGCTCAGTGAACGTGTGTGGGCTAATTGCCTCGAGGGCATCCTCTGGACGTGTCCACACACCCGCCCCCAACCCAGCTAGTACGGCAGCGCCCAAGGTCACCATATCGTGATGCTGCGGGGTGGCAATGGGGCGGCGCATGATCTTGCTGCGCATATCCAGCCAGAAGGGGTTGTTTACAGCGCTCCCCACAAGTTTGATGCTCGTGATGGAGGTGTGAACAGCTTGCTCGAGCGCCTCAATTCCCGCCCGCAACTCAAAGACAATTCCCTCATAAACCGCTCTTGCTAGGTGCGCTGACGTGTGGCGCGGTTGCACATCCAAAAACGCACCGCTGGCGCGTTCGTCGTTGATGGGTGGCGCAGCACCGTAAAACTGCGCCATAAACAGAGGAGCGTCGTCTACTGGCGCACGTGTAGCAGCAACTTGCAAGCTTTGGAAGTCAGGCATCTCAAGCACATCTTTAAGCCACGCTAGCGAACTGCCCGAACTGTACATACCGCCCATTAAATAGCGGTAACCGGGCAGCACGTGCGGGCCACTGCCAAACCCAGCAGCACGTTCCGGTGAGGCTGTCCCCAGTTCACCAACAAGCAAACCCTCTGACGTACCTGAGGAGTCCAGCACCACATCTGAGCTGAGGATGCCACTGGCTAGTCCTGCACAGAGGTGATCGTGACCGCCAACGACAACAACCGTTGTTGAGCTGAGTCCGGTTGCGTCACTGGAAGCTTGGGTGAGGTTGCCCAGGGGGGTGCTCGAGGCTCTCACCTCCGGCAAAAACGCCCCATCTAACTCAGCAGCGTCTAAAACATCCTCTGACCAACGCCCCTGCTCAACATCAAACGCCATTGTGCGGGCGGCTAAGGAACCGTCGGTAGCCAGCTCACCGGTAAGTTGATAGGCGAGCCAACTGCCCAAAGGCAGCCATACATGGGCGCGCTGCCATACCTCTGGGACGTGCTTGCGTACCCAACACCATTTGTTGACGCTATGAATCGCGTTGGGGTGTAAGCCTGTGATGTGATACCACGCCGTGTCACCTAGCGCGTCCCGCAACTGTTGTAGCTGCTGGTCTGCTCGCCTGTCGTACCACGGAATGATTGGCTGGAGAACCTTCCCTTCACGGTCAAGCCAAACACCTGCTTCACCCATGCTCGAGACAGCTAACGCCACAACCTCATCAGCTAGTTCGGCAGTAACTTGCCGCAGTAACCCTGTCACCACCTGCCACAAGCCGTCAGGGTCGTAGTAAGTGACACTAGCCTCCTGCATGGTTGGCATAGGCTCATAGCGATGCGCTAATACCTTGCCCTCAGCATCGTAAGCACCAACTTTCACATGAGTTGTACCCGCATCTATGCCAATAAGTACCATTTAGTCAGCTCTTGATAGCATCATCTCTGATAATTTTTGTGGACACCATCATCCTTTAACAGCACCAAATGTAAGTCCTTGAACGATGTATTTTTGGGCTAGGGTGGCAATAATGACGGGCGGAATAATGGCTGTGAGCGTGCGCACCGCTACGAACCAAAACTGAATCCCGCGCGTGTCCACCGCGCCAGCCATAAACACAGGAATGGTTTTGGCGCGCAAGGTGCCTAAGGTCAAGCTAAACAAAAACTCGTTCCAACTAAACGAAAACACAATGAGCAAGGTTGCCGCCATCGCGGGTGCTGCCAACCTAAGGGCGATGCGGGTGAACGCACCTAGGTAGGACGTACCATCAACGAGGGCAGCCTCTTCAAGTTCAATCGGCAAATCTAAAAACGCTTGCCGCATAATGAC
>JBCCOX010000367.1:0-5448 GCA_039025155.1 Deinococcota bacterium
CAACAACATTCAACAACTACATAGCACGGTCTCATACACGCCTGAACGCTCCTGCACTAAGCTTTACTCAGTGCTAAGGAGCTACGTGCTTCATCTACGCTTTAAGCGATACGCTTCTAAGTGATGCGCTTTTAAGTGATGCGCTTTTAAGCGATGCAGTGCCATATAACATCAACACTCAACCAGCTAACACCTGCTTATGTGTCCTGGTTTATAAGCCAATCCAAGGCGCAACTCCTCCTCTGCGTTCCCCACTGGTCACATAAGTTGAATCATCGTCTTCTTCATGAAGAATGCCCAGTCACATTATGTTTCCTACGCAGTCACGTTCATGGTACGGGGTAACCTGGCATCTCACAATTCCCATTTTTGGGGGATAGCTGTGTGTGCCACGATATATCTTTAGAGTAAAGGCCGCTCCCGCCCATCCTCATTAAAAACGCCACTCACTTTGTGCCAGCTCGCACAACCTCAACAGGTCGTGAAATGTCTTTGGGGATGCGTCCCAGACGTATGAAATTGGGTTTCAGGTGATTTGACAGCGTCCCTGTGATAACAACTTGTAGAAAACCTCACAAAGCTCGAGCCTCGTTTGTTAGCAACATTAAGGCATTATTCTTAGATTGTTAAAGTATTTAGATTTTTATTTTAGAATGATGTTAACTCACTCGAGCCAAGCACTTCACAGACTGAACAACAAGATTTTTGGCAGCAAGATTCCAACGCCCCACAGAATCTTGCCCAGAATCATGCCCTAGCACTATCGTCGCTTGCGTACAAAGGTTGTACAATGCAGTATCTTGGGCAGTTTTTAGATGCTTATCAGCAACCCGCTGATATTAATTGTTGATGTTAGTTGCTGATGTTAGGTGATGTGGGCTTTATAAAAAAGAAGCTTACACCGTATAACCACTTGCCCAATCGTGACATATCTACTGATACAGCTATAAAGCCGAAAGGAGCTAACTGTGGCTGATACTGCCGAGAGAACGACTCTCTCCTCTGACCAGCGCAAAACTTTAAACGATGTTGAAATGCAAGAGTGGCTCGAGTCGCTCGAGTACGTCTTACACAGTGCTGGCCCGCAGCGTGTCGTAGAAATTTTAGAACGGCTCGACGTTTACGCCCAAGGGCAAGGGGTAGATATTCCTTTTACTGCCACCACGCCCTACCTCAACACCGTGCCTGTAAGTGAACAACCGGATTACCCGGGTGATGTTGATTTAGAACGCAACATTCGCCGCTTTTTGCGCTGGAACGCTATGGCTATGGTGGTACGCGCCAACAAAAACACCGGCGTGGGCGGACATATTTCCACCTATGCGTCTGCCGCAATTCTCTACGAAGTGGGCTTTAACCACTTTTTTAGAGGGCACGACGCTGGCGTGGATGGTGACATTGTCTACTACCAAGGACATGCTTCACCGGGTATTTACGCACGTGCATATTTAGAACGCCGCATTGACAAAGAGCGACTTCACAACTTCCGCCGTGAGGTTGAGCAAGACGGCCTCTCGAGCTACCCCCACCCCTGGCTCATGCCCAATTTTTGGCAGTTCCCCACTGTGTCTATGGGGCTTGCGCCGATTATGTCCATCTACCAAGCGCGCTTTAACACCTACCTCACCAAGCGCGGCTTTATTGAGCAAGGTACAGGTAAAGTTTGGGCCTTTTTGGGTGACGGCGAAACTGACGAGCCCGAAACCTTGGGGGCTATTAAATTTGCTGCCCGCGAAAAGCTCGATAACCTCATCTGGGTTATTAACTGTAATTTACAGCGGCTGGACGGGCCCGTCTACGGCAATGGGCAAATTATTCAAGAGCTCGAGGGCATCTTCAGAGGTGCTGGTTGGAACGTCATTAAGGTGACGTGGGGTGGCGAGTGGGACAAACTATTAGAGAAAGATAGCCAAGGTTACTTAGCTGAGCGCTTTGCTAAACTCACCGACGGCGAATCCCAGCGCTATGCAGCTTTTGGCGGCAGTGAACTGCGCGAGAAGTTTTTTGATACCCCTGAGCTTAAAGCTTTAATTGAGGGCTGGAGCGACGACGACCTCTCCAAACTTAACCGTGGCGGGCACGATATCAGCAAAGTCTACGCGGCTTATCACAAAGCCTTCCACCATACGGGCTCGCCCACCGTCATCCTAGCCCGCACCGTTAAAGGTTACGGCATGGGCAAAGCAGGTGAGGCCATGAACGTGGCCCACCAACAGAAAAAACTTGACCTCGAGGACATGAAAGCCTTCCGCGACCGCTTTAGTTTGCCGATTAGCGATGACGATATCGCCAGCTACCCATTCTACCGCCCCGACGAAGACAGTCCCGAGTACAAATATTTGATGGAACGCCGCAAGGCTTTGGGCGGCCCGCAACCCGAGCGCCGCGTGAAAAGTGAGCCCCTTGCACCACCCGACGAAAGTGTGTTTGACGAATTTACCAAAGGCACAGACGGGCGTGAAGTTTCAACCACCATGGTCTTTGTGCGCATTTTGGGCAAAATTTTGCGCGATAAAACGTGGGGCAAACTGGTTGTACCCATTATCCCCGACGAAGCGCGTACTTTTGGTATGGAAGCGCTGTTCCGGCAAATTGGTATTTACTCGTCGGTTGGGCAACTTTATCAACCGGTAGATGCAGACAATTTGCTCTACTACCGCGAAGACGAGCAAGGGCAAATCCTTGAAGAAGGCATTACTGAGGCTGGCTCGATGGCTTCGTTTATTGCAGCGGGTACAGCCTACGCCACCCACGGCGTCAACACCATTCCGTTTTACATTTTTTACTCCATGTTTGGCTTCCAGCGCATTGGCGACTTGGCTTGGGCGGCAGCTGATATGCGCACGCGGGGCTTTTTGCTGGGCGCAACGGCGGGTCGCACGACGCTCGAGGGCGAAGGCTTACAACACCAAGACGGTCACAGCCACGTGCTTGCTTACGGCGTGCCTAACATCATGTGTTACGACCCGTCGTTTGCCTTTGAACTAGCCATCATCATCCGCGAAGGCATGCGCCGCATGTATCAGGAGCAAGAAAGCATCTACTATTACCTCACCGTGGGTAACGACAACTACGCGCAACTGCCTGAACCTGAGTATCTAGACCGTGACGACCTCAAACAGGGTGTTCTTAACGGCCTCTACAAACTGCGCCCAGCAGAAAATATAGAAGATGTGGATGTCAGCAAAGCCAAGCACCGCGCGCAGTTGTTCGGTAGTGGTGCCATCATGCCGGGTGTGCTCAAAGCGCAAGAGATGCTTGCAGACTACGGCGTGGCTGCAGATGTGTGGAGTGTCACGTCTTATAAAGCACTGCATCAAGATGCTTTGGGGGCAGAACGCTACAACCGTCTTCACCCAGAAGAAACCCCGCGCACCGCCTATATTTATGACGCGCTTAAAGACGAAGATGGCGTGTTAATTGCTGCTTCGGACTACCTCAAACTCTTACCGGATAGCCTTGCGCGACACCTACCTAAGCCGATGGTTGCACTGGGTACAGACGGCTTTGGACGCAGTGGCACGCGCGACGACTTGCGTGACTTTTTTGAAGTTGATGCCCGCTACGTCGTCGTCGCCACCCTTTATGAACTTGCCCAAGAAGGCAAGCGCAGCCGCAAGAAAAAAGCGGACCGCCTTGACATGTCGGTGGTGAGCAAAGCTATTAGAGACCTTGGCATCAACCCAGACAAAGCAAATCCGCACAACAGCTAAGCACTAAAGTCCTTACCTGTGCTACCCACCTGATTTATGGAGGGTAGTACGGGTATTTTTTTGAGTGCTGGCGTTGTGTTGAGCGTTGATGTTACACCAAATCCGATTGATCCCTTCGGGAATCAACCCCTGCCAGAGCAGGTAAGATAAGCTACGAAATCCGCGCTGGACATGTTGGATGCCTTTAGGCATTATTCGAGATATAAACGGATTTCGTATTACACGTCATCCTCGAGCAGTGCATTGAGATGATGGTTGCTCTAAATGGCGACTTGTAATGAGTTGAGGGCTTGATATACATGCGACGCTCGAGCCCTACCCTCACGCAAACACCCCAGAAACGGTATGATAGCGTCACTTTTAGGTACATCTGCGCGGCTGAGAGGCGCACATTTCACGATAGACTTTAATGTAATGTGATTCTCTATCAAATTATGCTGTCTGAAGTAGCAACTCAAAACATACAAGTATTGCCTCACAGACATAGCAGCCAAGTATTTTAACTAGTTTACATTGATAGTCGGACAATATGAAAGGACACAAGCGTGGCAACAGACGTAAAACTTCCTGAAGTGGGCGAAGGCATTGATTCAGGTACTGTAGTTGGCATTTTGGTAGCCGTTGGCGATACCATCAGTGTTGATCAGCCTTTATTAGAACTTGAAACAGACAAAGCCGTGGTTGAGGTTCCCTCCACCGCTGCCGGCACAGTCGCAGAAATTCACGTTAACGAAAACGAAGAAGCCAACATCGGTCAGGTCATTGTGACCTTGTCAGATGGTGGCGGTGCTGCTGAGGCCGCTGAGGATACGACTGCTGAGGCAAATGATGAAGCTGAAGCGAGCCCTTCTGCTGACGCAAGTGCTGATGTTAGCAGTGAAGCTCAAGACAGCCCAAAAGAAGATGTACAAACTGCGGCTCAACCGAGTTCAGTAACGCCAGCGGCCTCGAGTGACGCTGACGAGAGTAGCTTACCCGCAGCCCCATCTGTCCGCCGTCTTGCCCGCGAGTTGGGGGTTCACTTAGCAGATGTTGCGGGTTCCGGCGTGTTAGGACGTATTTCTGCTGAGGATGTCAAACAATACGCTGAAACGGGCTCCGCTCTACCACCTCAAGCTGCGTCTCGAGCCACAAGTGCGCCTGCTGCTGGCGTGAGCATTCCAGAACTACCCGACTTCAGCAAGTACGGTGAGGTCACCCGCGAGCCCATGAGCGGCATTCGCAAAGCCACCCTCAAACAAATGTCTCTCGCGTGGTCAACTGTGCCGATGGTGACCAACTTTGATAAAGCCAATCTGACCGAGTTAGAGCGCCTGCGCAAAAAGTATCAACCCTACGCTGAGGCTGAAGGCGCTAAGATTACGCCAACGGCGATGCTTCTCAAAATTGCCGCCGCCGCCCTTAAAAACTTTAGCAACTTTAATGCCAGTATTGACGTTCACAGTAACGAAGTTGTGTTTAAGCACTACGTGAACATCGGGGTGGCAGTGGATACACCGAACGGCTTACTTGTACCTGTGATTCGCAATGTGGACAGCAAAGGGATTATCGACCTAGCTGCAGAGTTAGGCGAACTAGCAGCTAAAGCCCGCGACCGCAAACTCTCCCCCGACGACATGCAGGGCAGCAACTTTAGTATCTCCAACCTTGGCGGTATTGGCGGTACTAACTTCACGCCGATTGTCAACCCGCCTGAAGTAGCCATTTTGGGCGTAGCAAGAGGCGGCATTGAACC
>JBCCOX010000368.1:0-5441 GCA_039025155.1 Deinococcota bacterium
CATCAGCAAGTTCGCGGTGTCGCCATACCCGCCAACCACCCTCAAAAGGTTCACCTGTATACACCTTGCCCAGTAACGACGTGTGCTGCGTAGGGTTGCTGGGGTTGTAGCGAAGTGGCAACCAAGTGTCTTGACAAACATACTTATGAAGCCAGCCACCCGGTTCAGTGGGGACCTCGAGCCCTCGAGCAATGCTGGCATCAACACGTGCTTGCACACGCGCTTGCAGTGCGCTGTACCACGGCAGTGCTCGAGCTTTTTCTTGAAGTTGGGACCAATCTTGTGTAAATAGCGGCATAGTAGTGTCCTAAACGAACCAAACGCCCCCGTTAATTTCGGCAACTTGACCCGTGACCCAACAGCCCAAATCGGATACGTAATACAGCACGGCCCCTGCTACGTCTTTGGGTTCACCTGCGCGCTGCAAGGGAATACCTGACACGATTGCGTCGTATTTGTCTTTGCCCGTAAAGGTTTCGTGAAAAGGTGTGTGGGTAATAAAGCCGGGTGAAAGTGCGTTTACGGTGATGTGTCTGGGGGCAAGTTCTTTGGCCATCGCCCGGGTGAAACCAATAATGGCAGCTTTAGACGCGGCGTAGGGAGCTGTACCTTGACCGCCACCATTGCGCGCCGCCAGTGATGACATGTTGATGATTCTGCCGCCATCTGGCATGTGAGCTAGGGCAGCCCGAGTGCAGTAAAAGGCACTTGAAAGGTTGACATCCATCACCTGGTGCCAATGCTCGTCGGTCATGTCGGTGACGTTAACGCGCTTGACTAAATGACCCGCATTATTCACCAAAATGTTTATCTTGCCGCCTAAAAAGTCAGCAACCTCAGCTGTGACACGGTTAACTTGCTGGCTGTCCCGAGCGTCTAGTTGAAAGGCTCGAGCATCTTGACCTGTTTCACTGGTAATATGCGCTGCCGTTTTGTGCGCAGCATCATCATGAGAGTAGTAACTTAACGCCACGCGAGCACCTTGAGCGGCTAGCGCCTTGGAAATACCAGCGCCAATGCCAATATTGCCTCCCGTAACAAAGGCCGTTTTACCAGACAAATCAATGGTCATAGAAAACCCTTTCAGCAAGCACATAATCTGTCAACAGTCAAACCAAACGTGTTTGCTGTACGTTATTACCGTACATAGTATTGTATTTGCGTACTTGTTTGAGATAGCATAGGATGATCATGCAAACTTGTCAAGTCTTCATTTGCCAGTACATGGTGTGCA
This sequence comes from Deinococcota bacterium, assembly GCA_039025155.1. Taxonomy (GTDB): domain Bacteria; phylum Deinococcota; class Deinococci; order Deinococcales; family Trueperaceae; genus JBCCBI01. The sequence goes on from JBCCOX010000368.1 coordinate 1,235, forward strand.
CACAAGTGGCACAAAATCCTCTTTTATGAGCGTAAAACCTACAGTTCTTGTCCTAGGCTCTGGCTTTGCTGGCCAGGGTCATGCCCAAGCGCTTAGCTATGCTGGCGCTGACATTGTCGGCATGGTAAGTCGTATCGAAGCTGTTGTGAATAAGGTAGCTGCATCTTTAAACATTCCCTATGCAGGAACAGATTGGGACAATGCACTCAAGGAGTTACACCCCGATATTGTGGCGATTGCAACTCCCGGAGGGGCTCATGTTGCGCCAATTATGGCCGCGCTAGATCGAGGTTGTCATGTTTTTTGTGATAAACCGCTAGCTGCTACCGCGCAAGATGCAGAAAAACTTTATACGAGGGCTAAAGAGGTGGGCGCTAAGACGGCCTTTGCTGCGTCGTACCGCTATATGCCCTATGTAAGTTTTGCCAAAACACTTATTGCCCAAGGTGTCATCGGTCAACCGCAAGAAGTTGAGTGTATATCTCACTATAACCTTGACCCGCTGATACCTTTTGGCTGGTCTCACCGTCTTGCTGAAGGAGGTGGGCGGCTCAACAACAACTTTACCCACAAATTGTCCATTGTGTTGCACATGCTAAACGCTGAGGTGAGGCAAATTCACGGCGAAACAAGGCACGACATGCGCCATGCCCCCGTTGTGTCAGGTGTGCATGATTTTCGTGAACGGCGTAAATTTATACCTGAAGATGCAAATCAATCCAACCTAGACTGGGCAGAGGTCGACGCTGAATGGTCTTACACAGTTCTGGCAACGCTGGATGCTAATGCCACTAATGCAAAGTTAGCAGAAGATAATAATCATGAAGGTGTTTCTGCACTCTTTAAGCACAGCGGCCTGCAACCCCGGTTTCATGACGACTACATTGTTATCTACGGTGCTGAAGGGGCAATTCACATTCAAGGCTCTTATGCACAAGGGCCGCTTTATGTGTGGACAAACAAAAGTAAAGCGTGGCAGCAGCTCGAGCTACCCCGCGACATAGCTGAAGCCCTGCCTGATATTGAAGATGACACCCTAAGGAACTGGACCTGTTTGGCACAAGCGTTTGTTGCTGATATTTTGGGTAAAGACACCACGCCATATCAAACCTTTGAAGATGGCTGGCGTTACCAGGAGATGATTGATGCTATTCGCCAGGATAAAACGTGGCGAGTAACATAATTTGTAAAAATAAACGTCATTTATTTAAGGGTAAATGATGCATATCTATAAGTCTCAGCAAAGTGTGATATCAAACTAAGTGAAATTAAGATGATGCCACCAGCAACTCAACCTCGTCATAGCCAAGAGGCTGATAATAATACGCACGAATATCGCCATCACTTGGTGCAATGATGATTGACGTGACGCGGTAGTTGGCGTCGTCTAGATCGCGGATGGACGGACGGGCGATGCCATCTGGATGGGAGTGGTAGATAGCAAGTAGGGTTTCGCCGCGCGTTTCTGCCTCGAGCAAGGCTCGAATCAAACTCTCTGGCTCAGCATAAAACGACCTAAACGGGTCTTGGGCGGCGTTTCTCAGTGGAACTCGAGTAAGTGCTGTTTCCCCTAAGCCGAATAACAAGCCTACACATTCTTGGGGCATCACAAATTGTGCGTGGGTAAGCATCCCATCAAATACCCGCCGGGACAAATGCAAGCGGGTGGGTACAACCTCAACGCTGGCATCTTCCTCTGGGGGTAAAAACGGGGGTTTAAGCGGTGATTCCAAAAGCTTAGCCGACACTCTCCAGAATAAGTGGTGAGGTTGAAACGGGCTCAGGTGAGATGGTGATGGCGTCCTCGAGACGCTTTTTAGCATCTTCTAGCCCCTTACCAGCACGGTGATGTAGGGTCACGAGCGCATCACCCTGACTACATGCATCCCCTACTTTGGTATGAACCATTGCACCTACAGCTAGGTCGATGGGATCGCGTTTATGCTGCCGCCCACCACCGAGAAGTTTGACGGACTCACCTACAGCAAGGGCGTCTAGCTTGGTAATGTAGCCTGATGCAGGTGCTTGGATGGTGGTTATGTCTGGGGCGACCTCGAGGGAATCTAACTTGCTTATATCGCCACCTTGAGCTTCAATCCAGCGTTCAAAGTGGGTGTAGGCAGTGCCATCATCTAGTAACTTGGCAAGGTCGTTGGTTGTTTTGGGGAGGCCGCTCTGCTCGAGCACATCCCTTGCTAGCTCAATCACCAAATTCCGCAAATCGTGAATGCCGTCCTGCTCACCCTTGAGACAGCGGATAGCCTCTTGAACTTCAACCGCGCCACCCACAGCTTGCCCGAGCGGTTCGGACATGCAGCTAAGCTTCGCGCGCACGTTTCTACCTGCCCGCTTGCCAATGTCGATCATGGCGTGAGCGAGCGCGCGAGCATCATCCTGCGTTTTCATAAACGCGCCTTCGCCCACTTTGACATCCAAAATCATTGATTTAGCACCGCCTGCCAGCTTTTTACTCATGATGCTGCTGGCGATAAGCGGCAAAGATTCCACGGTGCTGGTGGCATCCCGCAAACTGTAAAGCAGCCCGTCAGCGGGGGCAAGGGCTTTGGACTGACCGCAAATGACCACGCCAACTTGCTCAGCTTGGCGCATGAATGCGTCATCATCCAAATTCACGTTGAACCTGGGGATGCTCTCGAGCTTATCGACCGTACCACCCGTGTGACCCAGACCGCGCCCACTCATTTTGGCAACGGTTGCCCCGCACGCTGCTACGAGTGGCGCTAACACCAAACTGACTTTGTCGCCCACGCCGCCGGTAGAGTGTTTGTCCACACTGTGCTCAAACTGGGATAAGTCCAGCATGTCGCCAGAATGTGCCATGGCGAGAGTGAGGTCGGCAGTTTCTTGTGGGGCAAGGCCGTTTAGAAAGACCGCCATGAGCCACGCAGACACTTGATAGTCCGGAATGTCACCTGCGACATAAGCCTCAATGAATGTTGTAATGTCTTCGCTTGTGTGGGAGTGGTTATTACGTTTTTGAGCAATGAACTCGAGCGCACGCATGATGCCCTCAGCCTATCACTTCGTCATGATGCTGCCATGACGAGAGGGTGACATGGATGTGACGTATGAAGAGATGTTTGTAGCCTTAATTCAAATTCGGCTAAGTTGTGCTTCATAAGCGGAGACGGCACGCAAGTCGTCAGCTTCCAAATCAGGATAATCTGCTAAAACATCACTAACGAACATGCCGCCACTAAGGTGCTCGAGAATCACCTCAACTGGATAACGGAAGCCTCGAATACAGGGTTTGCCATGACAAATGTCTGGGTCAACCGTAATGCGCGCAAGCAAATCTTCTGCCATATTTCTGATTCTAGCGCAAAAGCAACAAGTAAACATGACACCCTGCGAGCTTGGGTCAAAGATATTCAAACCCGTACTGGAGAGTGTCGCGCCGTCTTAAGTTTCAACTATGTTCAAACTAGCCTTAATGCCCCTCGCCGTGCTCCTCACCAGCTTCAGCACCATGAGCACCTAAACCACCCAAGGTCATAAGCGCTTCTTCGTAACGCGCATCCACGACATCCCAGTTAATGATGTCCCAAACGCTCTCGAGGTACTCACTGCGCTTGTTGCGGTAGTCAAGGTAGTAGGCGTGTTCCCAGAGATCAATTCCCAAAATAGGCGGCGCACCAACCATGAGCGGACTGTCTTGATTGGCAGTAGTCATCACGCCAAGTTCACCAGTTGGGGTCACAACAAGCCACACCCAACCCGACCCAAAGCGGCCGCTGGCAGCGTTTAACATCTCATTTTTGAGGCCTTGCGTGCCGCCGAATGCATCGCCAATGGCCTCGGCAACCTCGCCCACAGGTTCACTACTACCACCGGGGGCTAGCCACTGCCAAAACAAGCTGTGGTTGTAGTGACCACCACCATGACGCTGCACGGCATTGTGAAGACCATCTGGCAACTCGGTAATGCCAGCTAGGAGCGCGGCTACGGTCATGTTGTGGTAGTCCGGATAATTTTGGAGGGCTGTGTTGAGGCTGTTAACGTAACCCTGATGATGGCGGTCATGGTGAAGCTGCATGGTTTCACTGCCAATAACTGGCTCGAGCGCACCCGTGCCATACGGCAAAGCAGGCAGCTTAAAAGGATAGGTATCTTCTGTGGCACGGTAATTCACCGCAGGGCGGCGCGGTAACACAATAGCGTTGATAATCCCGCCCACGCCAAGGGC
>JBCCOX010000369.1:0-5438 GCA_039025155.1 Deinococcota bacterium
ATATGCCAGTTAACGGCCGGCTTACCGCTTGCGCTCGAGCTTGCCGCCAGTTGGGCACGCTTACTAAGCGTTCCAGAAATTGCCAGCGAACTGCGGCAGGATTTAGCGTTACTGACTGCGCAACATGCAGACGACAGCCGCCAGCAGAGCATTCAACACATCTTTACAACAAGTCTGCAGCAACTGAGTGATGAACAGCAAACCACCTTGTTAGCGCTCAGCGTCTTCCAAGCTGGTTGGACGGTTGATGCTGCTAAAGCCGTCACGGGCGCGCATTTACCTTTACTTTTGCGCCTCAGCAACACATCACTGTTACAACGCGGTAACACCAACCGCTTTGATTTACACCCCTTGCTCAAACAGTTTTTACAAGCTCGGGCGGCACACCACCCGCGGCTCGAGTCATGGCAGAGTCAGCACGCGGGCTATTTTTTAGACCGCCTTACAAGCTTAACGGGGAAAGCACTAAGTCAGTTTTTAGATGTTGACTTTGATAATGTAAGGTCAGCTTGGCTTTACACGCTCGAGCACCGCCCTGAAACCTTACTTACAGCCCTCAGCAAGCTTGTTGTCTACATTGAAACCACCGGGCGCGCCCGCGAAGGTTTGGGGTTAATTGAGGCAGCTATGAGTTACCTCGAGGCTTGCCCTGACCTAACAGATGAGCTCAACTGTTTACTGGGCTGCTTACAGGCGGAGCAAGCTTATTTACAGCTTGAACAAAACCAAGGTGAGCTTACAACAGCCACCTTTGAACATGCGCTTAACCTTGTTCCCGAGCGTTACGTCCGCGAACGTGCTGACATTAAACTCAAATTTAGTTTTTTCTACAAGCGGCAGCGCAATGTTGAGCAGCGTATTGCTTGGGCCCAAGCTGCTTTGGCAGATGTTCAAGATCGCTATCCGGCTGAGCAGGGTATCTGTCTGCGGCATCTGGCAGGTGGCTACAACGATGCTGATGACCACGACAAAGCAACCCACTGCTATCAAAAAAGCATTGACCTACTGGAAACCAGCCAACATAGCTTCGATGATGGCAAACGGCAACTTGGCATCACCTTACTCAACTATGGGTTTACCCTCTACGGGCCCATGCACGACAGCAACCGCCAGCACTACGACAGCGCCCGCCGCTTGTATATGCACGCACTCAACTTATTTCAGGATGTAGGTTTTGACAAAGGTACGTCTGCAGCTCACAACAATCTGGCTGCCATTGACATTAACAACGGCGCATACGACAGCGCACGCAGCCAGCTAGCAGCCTCACTGCAACTTAGCAAGCGCTTGCAACACGCCCATCATGAGGTTCTTGCTTATATCAACCTTGTTGAGATTTTGGTTCGTGAAGACGCCTTAACCCACCCCAAGGGTCAAGCTGAGGCAGTGCAGCTCCTTACGCGCGCGCGTGATTTAACAGTTAAACGCAAGCTCACAGGCATACTGCCACAAGTTGCTATGCACTACGCTCGGGTTTACAGCCAACTAGGCTGTCAGCTACAAGCAGCTCAACTCCTTGCTGCTATTGACGCGTACCCAGCGACAGATACGTTGGTGAAGCGTAGCCTAAATAAACTACAGCTCGAGGCCGGCATTGACACCCTACCCGAGCCAACGCTTTCTCTCGACGCACTCGCACCTAGTTTAGGTATCAACCTGCCTCACACTTAAACTTACCTACACGTCTAGTCTAATGCTGATATTGCGCTGGATTGGCTTAAAACTACCTAATGATTCTGATAATGTACTCAATAAAGTCATCATTAAACCAAAAGAGCCAGTCATCTATCCCAACAAGAATAATGATAAGCAAAAATCCCATTGTGCCAGCAGGGTAGGCGTTTTTGGTGGTGTGTACCAATCCTTTAATACGCCGATCACCCCAAATTAAAGCACCCTTGGCACCATCAAATAGCCAAATGGGTAGTAAATGCGCGATGACATGTATGAGTAAGTAATAGCCTGCTGTGCCAAATGAAATATCTAGATACAACCACCCTCTTATAGAGGTCAGGGCTGAGAGTAAGTTGTAGAGCAAGGCAAAGATTAAAAATGCTGCAGGCCCGCTGTACCAAATGACAAGTTCTAAACGTTTACTGAGCTGCTGATAGGCGGGGTCTAACGTTACAGGTTTTGCCCAGCCAATGCCTAAAAGTAGTAAGCTAATTGCGCCCAACATATCAATGTGATGCCGTAGTTGAGGAGAAAAGCTAGGCTGATGATGTGGCGCACGGTTTCCATAGCGAGACATCAGCCATGTTTGTAAGACGTTGTGCAGCACAAACGCTAAGATCACCAGGGCAATTGATAATATGATCGACAAAATTGAGAAAATATCCCGGTGACTTCTAACCAGCATGATATATCTCCACGAGTTGGGTTATAGCGCGGTGTTGTTGGGATTAACCTTGAATCAAGGCGTCATCGATTAAGGCGTCATTAGCATAGGCAGGAGCCAGAGGATTTCAATACTTTCGTACCACGCGCCAATCACTAGCAGTAAAAACGCAATGGGCACCATTAACATGAGGTTGTTGATAGCAAGGCGGATGTTCCCAAAGCCACGTTTAACAATAGTGCGCAGCAAAATGCCACCGCCCGCCGTCACCAGCGTGTAGGCCATCAGTTCAATGACAATCACCGGGATATGGAACATTAACAAGCTTGCTTGCGGGCCTACTGGTGCGAGCGCAAAGCCAAGCACAAAAAACCGTGAGATGTTCAGTAAATATGCAGGAATGGCAAAAAGCACGGCTGGAAACAGCGTGGTTGTGAGCGTACCCTGCACAAAATTCCAGTAGGTAATGGCTGCTGCGGTTTGGGCGATGTTGTTGTTGGCGAGTACGTCCAAAATGCCAATGTCCTCGAGGCTACCCCCAACCAAACTAGCCAGCGCTACCTGGCATTCCGGCAAGTTCACACCTACCAGCGATCCCAACCCGTACATGCCGTACAAGGTGATAATCGTGCCAATTACAATACGTTTGTGACCACGAATCACCTGCCAGCCTGCTGCTAAGACCCGCCGAAACCACGACGGCCGCAGCAACAAATACACAACATAAGCAGATAACAACAAAAAGCCAATACCTGCCGCGTTAGACCGCAAAGGTGCAGGCAATGAAATGCTGTTGTCATCAAAGCGGATGCGCACGGTTTCGCTTTGCCACAGGTTGTTGCGCCCGGAAAGTAAAACCTCAACTCGAGCAACCGTTCCCTCACCAACTCTAGCCGAGTACGAGTAGCGGCGCACACTTTCTGCACCCAACGCACTTGGGTCTATGCCAGCATCATCCAATAAACGCCGGTCATCAAAATTGATGGTCACATTGCGAATAACTCGTGGGTCTTGCCCTAACACACTAAGTTGGTTACACATCGCCGCAGGTGAGGCGTTAGCTAGCGCAATGTAATCAAACGCGCCAGCCCGTTCTTGCCACGTGCGCACCGCTTGGTCAGATACCTGCTCGGGAATGTCGCCGCTAGCAAGGGGAAGCACCGTTGCTGCACTATCTAGTTCATTAGCGGTGAGGTTATCTGAACTTAACTCAGCATCCTCTTGTGAGGACGTTTCATTTTGTGATGATTCGTTGGCTGAAGGCGCTACCTCTGACGGTGTAGATTCTGGCACACTTGCTGGAGAGGGTTGTGCTAGCACCCAGCTAAGGCCTAGCACGCAAGTCAAAACAAGGCCGCACAGATAGCGCGACCTAAAAATGGCAGTCATGCTGTCATCATAGCTTAATTAGGCTGGTATTGTCGCTGTGTGTGTCAGCATTGAACACATTCTTGAATCACCTCAGCAATAATTCGGCAATAATTTTGACGAAACCTCAGGACTAAGTTGATAAAACTATTGATACAAGTTAGGTAACAGCCTGATAAAAATGTTACGTCTTAACAAGATATTAGGTACAAGCTCATAGCGTTTATTTTTTATTCAAGATGCAGTTGAGATACATCCGTTAGCAAGCTCGAGCCCCACCTGCTCATGTAGGCTCTTTAAGTACCTCCACATTGAAACGCCATAACTATCAATCCCAGCAGCGCCCATCCTTAACCGCTGAACGCTATCTGAAAACGCGGTTTCCAGATAGGAGGTACTTATAATGCCAATTATGACGGTTTTGGATACCCTCCTAGCACTTGTTTCCCTCGTTGGTTTGGGCTTACTCACCGGCGGACTTGCGGTGATTTTTGTCTTACAAATTCCTGTATTTCGGCAACGCTACCCTGCAGCGATGCCCGTGGGCCTACGCACCTTGCTCGTTGGCGTAGCCCTTGTGGCCGTTACTGGGTTTTTGGTTAATCAACGTGGCGCGGCTTTGCGGGTTGCCAATAAATACATCCTCAAAGAGGTTATCAATGCGTCCTCGCTATAGACAGTTTCGCTATAGACAGTTTTGCTATAAACCGTGTTGTACGCAGTTAAAGCTAGCTCGGCTTCAGCGCTACAGCATCAGCTTGAGTATGTTCGTCATATGTTTAGCACTCATCTCTTTAGGGCGCGCCCAAGACTCTAGCGGCACAGACTCTAGCGGCATAACCCCTAGTGGCACAACCTATGCGCTTGATGTTGATAGCACTGTGCGGCGCAGCCTACCTGCTAGTGATAGCCCCGGTGGAGACAGCATCACCTATCACACTTATGTGGTGACGCTAGATGCCTCCGTTGACGGCCTCACCATTCAGGTTGATGGCGGTGACGACGACGTTGACCTTGTCACCCAACCCGGTAGCATCATCGAACGTTTTGCAGATGCGTCGTATCAAGGGCTAGACAATTCACCTCAACACAGATTTACCTACCTCAACCTACCTCCGGGCGAGGTTTATATTGACGTAGTCAACAAAACAGACGCACCTGTGAGCTATACGCTTACAGTCACTTCGCGCCTAGTAGCAGACATCACACCAGATGATACAGAGTCAGCTAGTGCATCTGTCAGCCCAGAGCCAAACGCGCCAGAGCCAAATGCAGAGGCATCCACCGAAGATACAAGTAACCCTGACACCAACAATTCTGACATCAATACAAACGATACAAGCAACGACACTGCTAACTCAGAGACGGTCAACCCAGAGACAGTCAGCGCAGAGGAAGATGTTGATGACTTAAGCGCAGAACCTACAGGCAACTATGGCACGCTCGAGCTAGGTGAGACCGTCACCCGGCGTATTGTCTCAGCAAATACAAATAACGGCCTTGCCTATCACGTTTATGTGCTCGAGGTTCCCACAGATGTACCCGCTGTCACCATTAGCGTGCGCGGTGAAGACGGTGAAACCAGTGAAAATAATGCCAACATAGATATGGTCACCAACGCAGGGGAACCCGTCACCCGGTACAGCAGTGCTGATTTTAGCGGGGTGGGCCCTAACAGCAGTGAACAGGTAAGTTATGACGGCGCTGCTGGAAAGCGCATCTATATTGACAT
>JBCCOX010000370.1:0-5424 GCA_039025155.1 Deinococcota bacterium
CGCAGCGAATTTCAATATGGGTGTCGCGCCCCCTGTGTTCAACCCGAACATCTACGTTGTCAGGGTCGCTAGCGAGGTTATAGACGATGTAGCGAACAAGCTCTAAAGACATTAGGCGTTCGCGCGAGCTGCCTGTCTAGCGATATACGACCTGCGCTTTTTAGCTTGCACCTTGCCAACGGGAATCTCTTTTTTCTCAAAAAGGCGTAACACCGTGTCGGTTGGTTGCGCACCTTGGCTAAGCCAGTACTCAGCGCGTTCAGCGTCAATGCGTAAAGGCTCTTCTACGGTACTCCGAGGATCATAGTAGCCAATAGCTTCGATATAGTTACCACTGCGCTTTTTGCGGACATCTGTCACCACGATGCGATAGTGGGGGTTGCGTTTGGAACCCATGCGGGTAAGGCGAATTTTAACCATCATTCCTCCGAGGTAGAGCAGGTGCAAGTTGCTGATAATCAACCTGACACTGTTATGAGATGAGCTTGATTAAACGTGGGACTACGTCTAAGTTCAACTTTGTTTAAGTGCAACTGCGTTTAAGTGATAGCAAGGTGCTAATGGCAACTCTAGAGCAAAATATGTGAGTCTTAGAGAGCAAAACTGTCAACACGCTGTGCAAATTTAAGAATCAAGCGTTGTTCAATCGATAAAGCCTACCTTAGGAGGTGGCTTCACAAATATAGCATTGTACTGATTTGGTAGGGTATAGGCAAGTCTTGAGCCTACAAAATTAACCGAAGACTAGTGTTTGTTTGAGGTGTCAGCCTCATCTGAATTGGCACGGTAAATAAAGCCTTGCTCAGTGTGTTCTGCTTTGAGGTGGTCAGCCATGATAAGGTCGTCTAGGACGTACTCTGCCTCAACACGCCCTTGCCCCGTAACTTTCATGACATCTTGAATATTGAAACTGGTAACTGTCTGGCTGTAGGCAAGAAGTGCTTTCTTGGCGCGTGCTCGAGCGGCTCGAGCTTCATCTGTGCTTGCCTTTGATGGGGGTCTCTGAGATGTAGGGTTTTGAGTTGAGGAAGATGCAGGTACTGGAGGCTTAAAAACCCGTCCCCACCCTGCTTTCGCCAAGGTTCGTCCAAACCACACGACAATCGCAATATTGATTACTGCCATCAGGATAGCTTGAAGATAGCCTCCCCACGCGACTTGGCGCGTTTGCAAGAGTTGCAGCGTGTAGATAAATACAAAGTTGATGAACATAAGCGCTAACGTGCCAGTAATGCCCATAACAACAGCGAAGATGGACACAGACGTTGAATTTAGACCAGAGCGCTTATCTTTGTCGTTCATTTAAGTACAATTGTAATATGCCGCCAGCAAACCCGCAGGGGATATCACGGTTTTATCTCTACAAACTCGGCATCGTCGTCTTGGTTGCCATCTATTTTGGACGCTTTTTCTTTATGGGTGATGACATCATGGCGACGTTTTTGCACGGGTTTATCCTGATGATTCACGAAGCAGGTCATCTACTGACGCCCTTTGGACGGTTTGCCGTGATTTTAGGGGGTACTCTGTGGCAGATTTTTGTGCCGCTGATTTTTGCAATTTACTTTTTTCTGGAAAAACAGGTTTACAGTGCAGCACTACTTCTTTTCTTAGTTGGGTTTAGTTTTGTAGATGCCTCTGTTTATGTGCGCGACGCCCAAGAGCGCTTACTGCCGCTTATTACCAACGACATCATGACGCACGATTGGTGGCAGTTACTGCGCATGATGGACCTACTTGCTTACGATGATGTGCTTGCCAACCTCTATTACCTGCAAGGCTGGCTCTTTTTTGGCTTGGGCTGTTACTTTGGCGTTTACTTTGCTCAAAAACGTTTTGCGCGCTAAGCCTCAAGCTATTTTTAAGAGATGCTCACAAGCTTGCTTAAGGCGCAACATAGCACGTTGACAACACGTATATCATGCTACCATTGCAGTCATGAATTTGGAGATGAGCGATGCCGCTCGAGACCTACTAGAGCGTGAACGTTGGGTCATCGCCGACTTGCGCGCGCTACTTGGTCGCCTAGATGCTGATGAATCCCACATTCAAGAATTAAAAACCGCCCTAGAAGACCTCGAGGGTCTTTTTATGCTGGTTGTCTGCGGCGAATACAACGCAGGCAAGTCCACCTTTTTGAATGCACTTTTAGGCGAAAAAATTATGCCGCAAGGCGTGACCCCAACCACCGATCGGGTCACCATTGTAAGCTACGGCGAAACTGACAAAGAAGAGCTCGAGCGCGGCTTCATTATGCGCCGCGAAACACCGTCTGAACTGCTTAGGGCGCTGGCGCTGGTAGATACACCGGGAACCAATGCGGTGATTCAAGAACACCAAGAATTAACCGAAAAGTTTGTGCCAAGAGCTGACCTCGTCCTCTTTGTCACCTCGTCCGATAGACCCTTTAGCGAAACGGAAAAAAGCTTTTTAGAACTCATTAGCTCGTGGGGTAAAAAGATTGTTCTCATTGTCAATAAAATCGACATTTTTGACGACCCTGACGAACTACAGAGTGTTTTAGACTTTGTGCAAGAACACGCTCGCAAAACCCTTGGGGTCACGCCGCAGGTGTTTGGGCTTAAAGCCAAACAAGCTTTACAGGCTAAGCTCGATGGCGATCAGCACAGCCTTAAAGACTCAGGGCTGCTCGAGGTTGAGCGCTTTGTTGAGGCGAGTTTAGCTGGCAATCAGCGCATTCAGCTTAAATTTAAAAGCCCTTTGGGTGTTGCGCAGCACGTGGCAGATACCTACAAAAATGTGCTGGCTGAACGCCTCAGTTTGCTCGAGGGCGACAAGCGTACCCTCGGTGAAGTGGACAGGCAAATTGTCCAGTTTGAAAAAGATATGAAGCGCGAATTTGATGCCTACATCGCCAAAGTGAAAACGGTGCTACTTGAAGTTGAGCGCCGTGGTGAAGTCTTTTTTGATGATGTTGTGCGCATTGGGCGCGTGATGGATCTCGTTCAGGGCAATAAAATTCGGGCTGAGTTTGAAAAACAAGTCATCCGTGGTGCTGATAACGATGTTGAACGCGCTGTCAATGAAATGGTTGACTGGTTCATTGAACGCAACTTACAACTCTGGGAAGATGTCATGGCCTTTATCAATTCACGCCGCCAAGCTGCCCAAGACCGTGTTATTGGTGAAGTGGGCGGGCGGTTTCAGTACAACCGCGACGAACTTATCCGCATGTTGAGTCGCACGGCCAACGACGTGATGGAGCAATACGACGAAAGCCGCGAAAGTGCGCGGCTAGCTGATTCACTGCGTTCAGGCGTGTTGCAAACGGGCTTAATTCAAGCCGGCGGGTTGGGCTTGGGTGCTGCTCTGGTTGCCTTTTTATCTGGGGTGATGTTTGACCTGAGCGGTATTTTGATGGGCATTACCGTAGCGGGTCTAGGCTTTTTGGTGTTACCGCGCCGCCGCCGCCTTGCTAAACAAGAGCTTCATACCCAAATGCAGACGCTTCGTGATGACCTCGAGAGTAACTTGAGTAGCCATTTTGTGGATGAACTTGACCGCTCAACGTCAAAGTTAAATGCCTCTATTGGGTCGTATACACGCTTTGTTCGCAGTGAATTGGGGCGGCTCGAGTCCCTTCAAAACGAACTTGCAGACACCGAGCAAGACCTGCGTAAATTAGAAGTTGACATCGAAAAACTGATGGTCGAAGCCCCTGAAGCAGCGGTTGAATAAACTCAAAATTGCCAATTACAAATAACGAAAAAGGCTAGCGTCAAAGGCTAGCCTTTTTTATTGCATGTAAGACGGGCGAGCTAGCTTATGCCATCTCCACGTCAACGGGCGTCAGCGCGTCGTTATCTGCTTCGCCTGTACGAATGCGTACAACCCGCTCGAGCGGCTGCACAAAAATTTTGCCGTCGCCAATTTCACCTGTGCGGGCCGCTTTGCTAATAGTGTCAATGGTGACATCTACAAAAGGCGCACTCACGGCGATCATAAGTTGTACTTTTTCGTGAAACTCCACGACAAAGCGGCTACCACGGTATTGCTCAACGACACCGCCTTGGCCGCCGTGACCACTCACCGAAGAAATTGTGATGCCTTTGACACCAGAATTGGCAAGGGCTTCTTTCACCGCGTTGAGTTTACCCGGACGAATAATTGCAGTAATCAGTTTCATCTAAGGTCACGCTCCAGATAAGAAGTTAAAGGATGTGATGCGTCTAGCATCAACAATCAACAGAGTTGTACAGAAAATAAACCCCATAAATAAGGCTAGGGGGTTGTAACGATGTTCCAAGATAAACACATGCTACGAGAGATGAAGACTAAGTAAAAGTTGTGAATGCGTGTTGACTAGGTTTGACAAGATAAGTAGGCCAGCACGCACTTCTCTACACGAGTAAAAACTTAATCTGCTCCAACAACAACAGGGTCGCGTAATGAATCAGCGCTGCTATAAGCTTCTGTACCGTGCTCGGTAAAGTCGAGACCGCGCACTTCGTCTTCTGCAGAGACACGTAGACCGGTGATGGCTTTAAGAATCATAAACACAACATAGCCACCTACAAATGCCACACCGCTAATTGCAAAGGTACCAATAGCTTGCGTGACGATGTTGGCATCTGGGCTAAAGATACCCACAGCCAAAGTGCCCCAGATACCACAAATACCGTGTACAGTGATGGCACCTACAGGGTCATCTATACGGGCGTTGTCGAGAAGTTGAATACCAAAGACAACAATCACACCAGCAATAGCGCCAATAATGACAGACGATACTGGACTTACATTGGCAGTACCTGCAGTAATACCTACCAAACCAGCGAGCGTGCCGTTTAGTGTCATTGAAAAGTCTGGCTTACTAAACTGTGCCCAAGAGATAAGTAAGGCTACGATTGCGCCCGCAGAAGCAGCTAAGTTGGTGGTTAAAAAAATATTGGCAACGGCGGTGGCATCTTCAACAGAGGCAATAGCGAGCTGTGACCCGGGGTTAAAGCCAAACCAACCTAGCCACAAAATAAACACGCCTAAGCCTGCTAGCGACATGTTATGACCCGGCATGACGTTAATACGGTTTTCCGTATAGCGCCCAATCCGCGGCCCTACGGCTAGCACACCCCCAAGGGCAGCAAAACCGCCCACAGCGTGAACGATGGTTGAACCTGCAAAGTCAACAAACCCACGCTGGCTTAACCAACCGCCACCCCACGTCCACTGTCCTAAGTATGGATAGATAAGCCCTGTCATGACAATAGAAAAAATAAGATAAGCAGAGAACTTCATGCGCCCGCCAACAGCTCCTGAGACAATGGTAGCTGCCGTACCTGCAAATACCATTTGAAAGAAGAAGTCTGCAGCTACAGGGACGCTGTCGTTGGTGTAACCACTCAGTGCAAAGCCACCGCCGTACATAAAGGTAAAGCCAACAGCCCAGAAGGCAATCCCGGCAACAGC
>JBCCOX010000371.1:0-5417 GCA_039025155.1 Deinococcota bacterium
GTGCGCCAGTTTTACTTGAAAATCCTGAACTGCGTGAGGCACTTTTGCGTGACTCTAGCATCCGAACACCCTTGGCACTGGCAAGAGCTTGTAACGTGGCTCTGCTTGGTGCAGGTACGGTTACACCAGACGCCACCCTGACCACAGCCGGGATTGTATCTGGCCCACAACTTGCTGAACTGCGGGCCAAGGGAGCTGTCGGCGATTTACTAGCGCGTTTTTATGATGCCAACGGTGAACCTGTTCGCACCGAGTTTGACAGCCGTGTGATGGGCTTAGAATTAGCAGACTTGCGTGCCATTGACACAACGCTGTTAGTAGCGGGTGGGCTTGCCAAAGTACCAGCCATTTTAGGGGCGTTGCGCGGCGGCTACATCAACACCCTTGTGACAGATGAAGTGACGGCAACGAAGTTACTCGAGTCCTACAAGGTGGCCGTTTCATGAGTGGTATGTCACCTGACACTACTAACACCCCTGATGCTACTAGTAACAAGGTGATGCTCGAGCTACTCACCAGCATGGTGCGCATTCGCAGTTTTGAAGAGCGCGTCGGTGAGTTGTTCCTAAAAGGTCAGTCTGCCGGGACGATGTTGCATTTGTCGATTGGCGAAGAAGGTGCGGCGGCTGGCGTAGGGCTTGCTTTACAAGAGGGCGACTCATTCACCACTCACCATCGTGGGCACGGTATTTTTTTGGCACGTGGTGCTGACCCCAACCGCATGATGGCAGAAATTGCCGGCAAAGCCAGCGGCTACTGCCGGGGCAAAGGCGGCTCCATGCACATTGCCGACATGCAACTAGGGCACTTGGGCGCGAATGCCATTGTAGGTGGGGGTATTCCGACGGTCGTGGGCGCGGCGCTTTCGTATAAGACCCTCGAGCAACCTCATGTCTCCGCCGCCTTTTTTGGTGATGGCGCACTGCAACAAGGCATCTTGTATGAGGCTATGAACTTAGCGGCTCTGTGGAACTTACCTGCTGCCTTTATCTGCGTGAACAATCAGTACGGCATGGGCACGCGCATTGACCAAGCGGCGGCCAGTTTGGACTTTACAGCTCGAGCCAAAGCCTTTGGCCTCACCGCCGCCAGTGTGTCAGGTGAGGACGCCCGCGCGGTGTACCAAACAGCCACAGACCTTTTAGATGTTGCGAGGCAGGGTACGCCCGTCTTTTTGGAAGTAAGTTGCTACCGTTTCCACGGGCACGCGCGCAAAGACAAAAGCCCTTACCGCGATGCTGGTGAAGAAGCCCTAGGACGTACCCGTGACCCGATTGCCCGGGCTCGAGACAGCCTCATCGCTACAGGCAACCTCACCCAGATTCAGTTTGATGCCATTCAACGTGACGCAGATAGTGAAATGGACGCCGCCATCAGCTTTGCCGAAGCCGCTGAGCCACCAACTTTGGCAAGTATGTTTGAAGACGTCTATGCGCCAACTGCTACAAAACCGGCCCCTGTTGTCGAAAGCTGGCAACCATGACGACCTCAACAACGTCAGTGATAACCTCAGCTCAACCTGTTTTGAGTAAGCCGCTTGAGGTGAATGTCACCGACTACCGCAGTGCGTTACGTAAAGCGTTGGCAGAGGGCATGACAGAGGATGCTCGAGTCATCATTTTAGGTGAAGAAGTTGGTCGTTATGGTGGTGCATACGCCGTAACCAAAGGACTTTACGAGCACTTTGGCGCGAGTAGGGTGCTCGATACCCCTATTTCCGAAGCCGCCATTGTCGGTACAGCTATTGGCGCGGCGATGACCGGCTTGCGACCTATAGCTGAGCTTATGTACGTGGATTTTGCAGGACTTGCCATGGATCAAATTGCTAACCAAGCCGCCAAAATTCGCTACATGTTTGGCGGGCAGGTGGGCGTGCCGATGGTCTTGCGGATGCAAGGTGGTACCGGAAGGTCTGCGGGCGCGCAGCACTCACAGAGTTTAGAAGCGTGGCTCATGCACGTGCCCGGTTTGCGGGTTTACATGCCAGCCACGGTTAGTGATGCGTACTACCTGCTCAAAGCCGCCTTACAAAGCGACGACCCAGTCATGTTCCTCGAGCACAAATCGCTTTACACGCACAAAGGTGAGCTGGAAGATGACGCCCTGCCCGTAGGACAAGCCGCAGTTCGTAAATCTGGCACTGACATCACGCTGATTAGTTACTCGAGGATGCTACACAGGACGCTCGAGGCTGCCGAGCTACTTGCCCAAGAAGATAATATTAACGCTGAGGTCATCGACCTACGTACCTTAAATCCGTTGGACAGTGAGACTCTTGCTGAATCTGTGTCTCGCACCGGACGCGCTGTGGTGATAAGCGAAGACACGTTCACGGGGAGTGTCGCCGCCGAACTTGTCGCGCGTTTGCAGGTAGATGCATTTGACTTTTTAGAAGCACCCATTTTGCGCGTGTGCGGCGAGGACATTCCTATTCCAGTTTCCCCCGAGTTAGAGGCTGCTGCTGTTCCCGATGTCACGCGAATTGTGCAAGCGGCACGGACAGCATTAGGTAGCCGTCAAACAACCGGAGCAGCTCACTAAATGGCAAGCGTTGATACTACCGACATCACCTTGCCGCAACTCGGTGAAACGGCTGATGAAGCTGAGGTTTTAGTCTGGCTTAAGCAAGTAGGTGATACCGTCACTCGAGGCGAGGCACTATTTGAAGTACAAACCGACAAAATTACGGTTGAGGTTCCTGCTTTAGAAAGTGGTGTGCTCCTCGAGCATCTCGTTCGCCCCGGCGATGTAGTAATGGTAGGCGATGTGGTGGCGCGGCTCGAGCCAGTTTCTCAAGCAATGTCCGAATCCAGTCAAAAATCACAACCTTCGGCAGCTATAGAAGACGCCTCTAAAAGATCATTAAGCGCATCACCAGATATGTCTTCAGGAATATCCGCTGAACCTTTTCGAGATAACAACAAATATCGTGCGTCGCCATCGGCACGGCGCTTGGCTCGAGAGTTAAACATCTCTTTAGTAGATGTTGACGGCAGCGGCCCACGCGGGCGTATTACTAGCGACGACGTGCGCGCTGCTTATCAACCAAAATCAGCTGAGACATTAACATCAGCAGTTACGCACATTGCGCCTATGACATCAGTGACATCAGCTAACACGACACCAGCTAATGCGACATCAGCTAATGCGACTTTTGCATCATCTTTGCCTGACGCGAATGATGTGACGCTCGCTCAAGATGATGTTGACGCAAGCAGTTACAAACTGACCAAGGTCGAACAAATCTCAGCACAAGTCACCACCCAATCCTTCGCTCAAATCCCGCACTTTTACGTGACCGTACGGGCGGACGCAAGCGCGCTGCAAACATTGGTAGGTAGTCTGCAAGGTGTCTCGATTAACGACCTTATCGTAATGGCGGTAGCACGCGCGCTCAAAGATCACCCGCGCCTCAACGCAAGCGTCACTAGTGGCGACACGCTCACGCTGCACGACCACGTTCACATTGGCGTCATTACGGCTGCGCCGCAAGGGGTTATGACCTCGGTAGTGCGGGATGTAGACACGCTGACTGCTCACGAGGTTCACGCCCGTGTGCGGGAGGTGCGCGCGCGGCTGGCTAGTGGTCGGGCAACATCTGCGGATATTTCTGGGGCAACATTTGCCATTTCTAACCTCGGCATGTACAACGTGGAGGCCTTTTCGGCCATTATTTTGCCGCCAAACGTCGCTATGTTGGCAGTAGGAACGCTCAAAGAAGATGTATTTGTGAACGCTGGTGCGCTGCGCCCTGGCTATAGCATCAACCTTACTTTGTCGGCCGATCACCGCGCGCTAGATGGTGTCGCAGTCGCGCTTTTTTTGAACAGCTTGCGTGATATTATTCAAGAACCACACAGTTTAAGTCACACAGCGGAGCCAACATCTAGGCGAAGCATGGTGCTGTCATGAGTGCTGGCGGTTGCTGGCAAGCTGTCGCTGAGCTAAGTGTTCAGCTATTAGCGAAGCACGCAGAGGCTCGAGCCACCCCCAAAAGGGTCAACCCGCTCAGATTTCATGATAGGACGTTCACTAAATGTTAACGCTCACGTGTGCTAGGGGAGGTGAAAGTTAAGGTCGTCACGACCTGCTTGTACAAGGTGATACAACAAGCTTATCTACACGGTCACTACAAGATATCCAAGTCAAAACACTTTTGTGAGCTTAACTATCTTTACAAGATATGAGCATCACCCAAAATTGGCACTGTAGAAGACAGACTACACATGTTCAATGTTGAGTCAACTACTCAATGATTAAGTGACGAAAGGAACGTTATGAAGAAAATTTTAGCTGCCTCCATCTTAGCTGCTGCTGTGCTGGCATCTGCTGCCCTGGCACAAGAAGCGCGCCGCATTCCTATGATTGTAAAAGTGTCTGGGATTCAGTGGTTTGACCGCATGGAAGAGGGCATCGTGCAATACGCCGAAGATACTGGTACCGACGCCTTCCAACTTGGGCCAACTCAAGCAGATGCCGCCCTACAAGTGCAAATTATTGAAGACATGATTGCCCAAGGCGTAGATGCCATTACCGTTGTGCCATTTTCACCTGAAGCTTTAGAGCCTGTGCTTGCCCGCGCCCGTGAAGAAGGCATCGTAGTTGTCACTCACGAAGCACCTAGCCAACAAAATGTTGACTACGACGTAGAAGCCTTCCGCAACCGTGAGTACGGCGCGTACTTGATGGATCAACTGGCAGCTTGCATGCAAGAAGAAGGCGAGTACGCTGTGTTTGTGGGCAGCCTCACCTCAGAAACCCACAACGACTGGGTGGATGGTGCTATTGAGCGTCAAATGGAAGCTTACCCAAGTATGACGCTCGTGGGCGATAAAAACGAAACCTATGACGATGTGAGTGAAGCTGCTGACGCTGCTCGTGAAGTTTTGCGCGCCTTCCCGAACATCAAAGGCATGCAAGGTAGTGCTTCAACCGATGTTGCTGGCATTGGTCAAGTGATTGAAGAGCGCGGTCTTGAAGATCAAACCTGCGTAATGGGCACCAGCCTTCCTTCAATTGGCGGTCAGTACATTGAAACTGGCGCTGTAGATGCCGTGTTCTTCTGGGATCCCTCATTAGCTGGTTACGTCTCCCTTAAAGTTGCTGAGATGGTGCTTGACGGTGAAACCGTTGAAACTGGCATGGACTTAGGCCAGTCTGGCTACGAAAGTGTTGTTGTAGAAGACAAAGTTATCTACGGTCAAGCGTGGGTGACAGTTACGCTAGACAACCTCGACGAATTCGATTTCTAAACTTAAGACATTGGGTGAAGTGTTGAGGATGCTCAGCGCTTCACCTTCTTTGTGGCTATTTGAGAACTCCCGAAATATGTTAAATAGAGGCATCAAGCCACTAAAGCATCCAAAGAATTTTCAAAAATTTTAAATGAGTATCATCTCAGATTAAATGCATCTAAA
>JBCCOX010000372.1:0-5399 GCA_039025155.1 Deinococcota bacterium
CCGACTGGGTCAGTGAATGGCTCGAGGAACGCGCAAAACGTGCTGAAACTAAAGCTAAAAAAGCCGAGACCAAAACTAAGCAAGAGGCTGACCCGGCCGCTGCTGCCAAACGCGCTCAACAACGTGAGGCAAATATTCAGAGCGGCTTACAAGAGTTAGAACTATGGCTCCACGATCTGTTACGGCAAGGCCTCGCCAACATTCAGGGTAGGCCCTACAGCTTTTGGGATGAAATGGCCAGCCGAATGGTGGACGCCCAAGCGTCAGGGCTAGCTAGCCGCTTGCGAACACTGGGCAGCTTAGCGGCGTATGGACAGCGTTCTGTAGGTCAACAGAAAACAGATGTGATGCTCGAGCACCTTGGGCAACTCCATCTTTTACTAGAAGGCTACAAACGTTTAAGTACCCTCCGTCCTGACTTACAAGCTGATGTCAAATCGCTCATTGGTTGGACGCAAGATCACAAAGAAGTGCTTAAGCAAGATGGAATTACAGACCGCTGGCAGGTGTTAGGGCAAATGACCAGCTATGAAAGTAAGTTACGGACGCAGCGCTCATGGTTGCGCGGTGAGCAATCTGGAGAGTGGGGGTTGGTGCTCGAGTTTTCATTTGGCGCTAAACCCTTTGAGTACAACCTTGTCCCCAACACTATGTTCGAGGGAGAGGTTGTTTTTTTTGCTGGCAATGCACCTAGACGTGCGTTGATCAAAGAACGACAGGTGGTAGTCGCGTTAAGTGAATTTAATGCTCAAGACGATATTTTGAGCGCAACAGAAGGTTACGCCAATGCCCTAGCTTGCCAACCTTGGCTCGAGCGCTACCCCATGTTGCTCACTAAAGTGCAACCCGTTCCCGATACTGAGCAGTGGTATGTCACGGATCGTACATACCGTTTGCCGCTTGTGTCACGCTCCAAGCGTATTTGGTCACTACTTGCTCTGAGCGGTGGGCATCCTCTTGATTTATTTGGCGAATGGAACGGGCGCAGCCTCGAGCCACTTGCTGCTAGTGTGAACGGTGAAATGTTGAGGTTGGACGTATGAGCGGCGCGTGGGACAAGCTTAGTGTTGCCGCATTACTTGGAACAGAGCGGCAGCCTTACACAAGTCAACTCGTGCTATCTGGCATAAGTGGCGAGGCAACCAGCGAAGCCCAACTGCTGGCAGATGCTGCCACTTTGGGCTTGCAGCGTAAAGCAGGGCGTTTACCTCAGGTCGCTGAGGGTTCATTTCAAACGCTTACGCCGTGTCCTGAAGATAGCTTACCAATGGCAGTTGACAGTTTGCATTTACGTCAGTTAGTACAAGGTGAACGTGGTGATAGCCCGCTTAAAGAATGGCTCGAGCTGTGCCAGCAAGCTGGTAAACGCTTGCACATCACTTGCTTGCCTGACGCACTTAGCTACGGACGTTACAATGTCGATATACGTCCTTACATCAGCGCGGTGCTGGGTGAGCGAGGCCGCTGGTTAGCGAGTCTCAATCAAGATTGGCGTTGGGTTAGAGACACAGTACTTGCCGATACCCTGCGTGACGCGCTCGGTACATCTTCATGGGAAGAAAGTACAAAAGAACAGTTACACGACGTTGTAACCACTCGAGCCTCTGCGCCGGAGCAAGCGCTCTCGTTCATTGAAACCATTTGGTCGGATATCAAAGCGGACGCGCGTCTTGCGCTCATGAACGTACTTGAAAATAACCTCAGCCAAGTAGATGAGCCTTTTTTGGAAGCTGCCCTAGATGACTCGAGCAAACGGGTGTGCGCGCGTGCAGCAAAATTACTAGCACGTTTGCCGCAGTCAAGGCTAAGCGGGCGCATGGCGGCCCGACTGCCAGACATCCTGAGTCTCGAGCAGCAGCGCGGTCACTGGGTCATGCAGCTTAGGCCCACTGCCGAGCTTACGAATGGCCTCAAACGTGACGGTCTCAGTGACGACAGGCAGTCACAAGGCGGCAAAAAAGCTAGCTACACGCAACAAGTTTTAGAGCGAGTGCCGCTCATGCACCTCACCACTCACTTTGAGCAAGACCCCAATACGCTGATTAATGCCGCCGTAAAAAATAAAGATTGGACAGCACTCATTTTAGGTGCTTGGTTCAAACGCACCGTTTTAGAAGACAACAAAGTTTGGGCGCAGGTCTTCATGGTGAACTGGGACAAGCTGGGGAAGTTCTTACCTAGTTACGCGCTAGCATCACTGTTTAGCATGGTTGTACAGGCAGATGAACAGGATGCAGCATTGCTTAAACAGGTTCAGAATGCACCATCACCGCTTTACAAACAAAGCGATTTGGTCTCGCTACTTAGCGTGCACGGTGGGAGCTGGTCGGTGGAGCTTAGCAAGCAGGTGCTCGAGCACTTTCAAAAAGACCTAGCATCCATGAAAAATTACAATCCCCATTTTCAAGGGTTCTACGCTGAGCATGCCCAGTACATGAGCCCGGTAGTGCTGCGAGAGCATTTGAAGACGATCACCCTACCGCTGGATGCCGCCAACTGGCTGGATAATTTGCTCATCAATATGCGCGATGTTGCCGACATTCGCTATGCGATTCACGAGGAGTTTGGACTGGTATGAGTCAGCTTGATTTAGACGCACTAAAAAAAGAAGCGAGACGCAAAAAGACCAGCTATGAACGCTTGCGTGAGCTTGCCGGTATGGACGAAGCTCTGTCGCGGATGATTGCCAAGAGTAAAAAGACGCCGCCAAAACTGCTCGAAGAACTTGCCCGCAGCGGTGATATGCCAACGCGCCGGGCGGTAGCTGCTAATGAAAATACAGATGTGGCCGTGCTCGAGCAGCTTGCAGGGGACAAGCAGTGGACAGTCTTGAAGGCAGTCGCCGTCAATCCTAACAGCAATGCAGGTATTCTGGATGCGCTTTCCAAGCATGCACGTGTCACCGTACGTGAGGCAGTGGCAAAAAATCCGAACTTATCACAAAAGATGATGGAACGGCTTGCAAGAGATACAGAAGCAAGTGTAAGAGCGCAACTTGCTTTTATGGCACTGCCCACATCACTATTGTCGGATCTATCTGAAGATCAAGATCCGGCAGTGCGAGTAAGCGTGGTATTAAACCGACAGACATCTTCTAGCATCTTGACTGCATTAGCCAAGGATGAAAATAAATCTGTCAGGGCATATGTAGGTACTAACCCAGCAACGCCACAAGATGTATTGTTCCAACTATCCCACGATGCGTCAGCTGAAGTGAGAAGGTATTCATTATTTAGGGGACAACGAGTTTTTAAAACTGAAGACATGGAACGATTATCGCGTGATGAGTCAGCTGATGTTCGCTATGAAGCTTTGCGATCACATCGTCCTTCACAAGCTCTCTTACAACAGCTAGCTAATGATGAAGACCGCAGAGTTAGATGTATTGTCGCCAGCAACATAGAAGACCCTAGTGTTTTAGCAGCTCTGGCACAAGATAACGAAAAAGATGTACGTTACGTAGTGGCAGAAAGTCGTCGTACAGATGGCGCTACCCTACAAAGATTAGCTCAGGATACTTCTAATTCTCTGTACATTCATGCAGCATTAGCTCAAAACCCAAACACCCCTACTGAGGCTTTGATTCAATTGGCGCATAGTCCGGAGGAAAAAGTGCGAGCTGATTTGGCGAATCGTCACTGTGATACACCTATCGAAGTGTTGTTGAAACTGATTGAAGATGATGATGAAGACATACGGTTTTGGGCAAAGCAATCCCTGGCTCGCTCGAATAACTGCCCTGTCGATCTCTTAATTAGATTGAGTAAAGATCCTATCGAATATGTATCACGACCAGCTCAATACCGTTTGTGTAACCATGAAGAAACACCTCTAACTGTACTCGAGCAACTCGCCGATTCTGAAGAGGAACAGCTTGCTCAACGTGCTAAAGAACGTCTGGATGCAATCACTCAAGAAGGTGAGGCATAAGCATGGCAAAAAAGCAAACCGACACCCAAACCACCGTCCTCCGCCAACACGCCGAACAACGCTATGCTGAAGAACTCGCTGCCCTCGCCAAAGCCGACAAACGCACCCGTCCTCCGAATTGGCAACTCTCACCGTGGGCAGTGGCAACTTACTTGCTAGGTGGCACGCTAGATAATGGCTTTGAAGTCTCTGCCAAATACATCGGCAGTAAGCGCGTGATTGAAATTGCCGTGGCAACGCTGGCAACCGACCGCGCGCTACTACTCATTGGTGTGCCCGGTACAGCTAAAACGTGGGTATCGGAACACCTTGCTGCTGCCATTTCGGGTGACTCCACCCTGCTTATTCAAGGTACGGCTGGTATCGGGTGAAGAGGCCGTGCGCTACGGCTGGAACTACGCGCAACTGCTGGCTAAAGGTCCTAGTCTCGAGGCCGTAGTAGAAAGCCCCCTGATGCGGGCCATGAAAGATGGAAAAATCGCTAGAGTCGAAGAACTCACCCGTATCCCCAGCGAGGTACAAGACACCCTCATCACTATTTTGTCTGAAAAAATGCTACCGATTCCTGAACTGAATAGCGAAGCCCAAGCTGCCAAAGGCTTTAACGTGATTGCTACTGCTAACGACCGTGATAAAGGGGTGAATGAACTCTCGAGCGCACTTAAACGCCGCTTCAACACAGTAGTTTTGCCTTTGCCTGCGACCGCCGAAGAAGAAGTACAGATTGTCCAGCAGCGCGTGGCAAGTTTAGGGAGCGCCTTGGAACTGCCAGCAGAACCACCTGCGCTAGAAGAAATCCGCCGCATTGTCACGGTGTTCCGCGAGCTGCGCAGTGGTGTTACAGAAGATGGCAAAACTAAACTCAAATCACCCACGGGCGTGCTTAGCACCGCCGAAGCCATTGCGGTAGTTAATCAAGGCATGTCACTAGCGGGTCATTTTGGAGACGGTAGTTTGCAAGCTGCTGATATGGCTGGGGGTTTGCAAGGTGCAGTGGTGAAAGACCGCGTGCAAGATAGCATTGTCTGGAAAGAGTACTTAGAGACGGTGGTGAAAGAGCGCGAAGGTTGGCATGATTTGTACCGTGCCTGTCGGGATATTAGTTAAAAGATGATGCAGCGAACACGCAACCGTCGCTCTATCCGCTTGCCGAATTTTGATTACAGCAGCAGTGGTGCTTATTTCATCACGATTTGTAGTTTTGAAAGGCGGTATCTGTTCGGCAAAATTGCTAATAACAAAATGATTCTATCTGATATAGGGTTCATTGTTGCCGAGGAATGGTATCGGTCAGCAGATATACGCCAAGAAATTCAATTAGATGAATTTGTCATTATGCCCAATCATGTGCACAGCATTGTGTTTATCCAAAAATCAGAATCATCCACCCCCGCAGGGGGGGAAGGCCATGGGCCCCCCCCACCGCCTCCACAACCCCCGCCCCAAAAAAAATATTGTAGGGCAACAGC
>JBCCOX010000373.1:0-5388 GCA_039025155.1 Deinococcota bacterium
ACAAATAGACGCGCCAAGCTCTTCTAAGCGGGTCATCATGGACTGCAAACCAGCTTGGACGCCTGCGCTGTTACCCTCACCTAAAAGCTCGGTCACAACGCCAACCCGCAAACCTGTGAGGTCACTAGCTTGTTCAAGGGCACTTGCAAAGTTGATGTCATGGTCGGCAATACTCGTTGCATCTGCCGGGTCATGACCAGCCATAACATCCATCGCAAGAGCGAGGTCGCGGTTACTGCGGGCCACCACGCCCACTTGGTCGAGTGAACTGGCAAACGCCACCACACCATAACGTGAGAGCACACCGTAGGTCGGCTTAAAGCCGAGCATGCCATTGAGCGCTGCTGGACGGCGCACGGAGCCACCTGTGTCAGTTCCAAGGGCAATTGGCACAACCCCAGTTGCCACCGACACCGCCGAGCCCCCGGATGAGCCACCCGCAATGCGCGCCTCATCCCAAGCGTTGGTACAGGGGCCGTAGTAAGAGTTTTCGTTGCTGCCGCCCATACCAAATTCATCCAAATTGGCTTTGGCGATGATGATAGCACCAGCTTGCTCGAGCCGCTCAATCACGGTGGCATTGTAGGGCGGAATAAAAGCCTCGAGGTTCTTTGAGCCAGCCGTTGTCAGGAGTCCTTTGGTACAGATATTGTCTTTAACAACAATAGGAACGCCTGCAAGTGGACCAATCTCTTTTCCAGCGGCTAAGGCGGCATCTAGCTCATCTGCCTGATTGAGAGCACGTTCTTCAGCAATGGTTACAAAGGCATTATGCTTGCCTTGGACAGTCTTTGCACGTGTCAGTGCGTCTTCAATGACTGAGCGTACCGTGACCTCACGCTTTTGTACGGCCTCAGCAAGTTGGGTAGCAAACATCATGGTCGCTAGCATACCTTAGTGCCTTCAAGAAAGTAGTTACAAGAAATTGGTTTCAAGAAGATGTCTTGTTAGTAAGCGTTTTGTTACTGGAGAGGTTCTTGGCTTATCTTAAAGCGTTCGATGTCGGCATCTAGCTCGAGCAACTGTTGCACAGCTTCAGCACTAAACGGGTAATCTTTAACCGCCATCACCATCACATTAGAATTGTCGGAGGTTAACATGGACGCTTTGAGGATGCCCAGTTCAACCAGCGCTTCTTCACGCGCCGTTGCCTCGAGCATCACCCGGTGCGGGCCCGGCTCAAAGTTAACCAAGCGCGCCTCGGGAAGTTCATCCACAAACTGGTTAAAGTAGTCAAGCCCTTGCTGACTAACCGCCGTAACTTGACCAGCCTCAGAAACCTCAAACACATTTGTCATGATGACGCAGGACAGGGTGAGCTCGCGTCATCCTCACAACGTCCCCCCTGTCATCTAAGTATCTCAGTTAGCTCAATCTGTGGATGATGCCTGCTCAGATGAGGTCGCTACCACACCGCTGACTGAACCTAGCGCTTGCCATTCATCTTGCGTGCCGTGTTCTTTGTAAAACGGTAGCCCCCGCAAGTAGCCTGCGCGCCCAATCATGTACCCAGATAACGGCGCGGTCAAAAAGAAAAATACGATGATTAAGATGATGCGTTCACTCTGCTGGGTGTTGTTAAACGCAAACGCTGCACCAATTAAGATGCCAATCCCGCCGAGCGTCACCAGCTTGGTTGAGGCGTGTAAGCGGGTGTAAAAGTCTGGAAAACGCAAAATACCAATGGCCGCCGCCAAAATAAAAAAGCTGCCAAACAAAATCAGTAAGTCCGAGACTAAACTTTGGGTGACAAGAGGTGAATTGAGTTGCTCGAGAGCAGCTTCATCAGCGTCAGCATGGTCTCCGTGGTTACTTTCTTGGGCAGCCGCCGGAGCCGCTCCATGTTCTGAGTCATGTTGAGCAAAGCTCACAGGCAAGATGCTTAGTAAGCATAGTCCCAGTAAGCACCTAAGTTGAAGTTGGATACATCTACCCATCTATAACACCTTGCCGTCTAGCAAGTGTCTGGTTAGCGCAATGGTGCTTAAAAAGCCCACGATTGATACAAGCAGTGCAATATCTAGAAATGCCACAAACCCTGTTTTAATGGCGAATACAACAATGAGCAGGGCAAAGTTAACGCTCAAAAAATCATACGCCGTCACCCGGTCGCCCCAATTTGGGCCAGCAAATAAGCGGATGACCGTTAGCACTGTTGCGGCTACTAAACAAATCAAAGCAATGTTAATGACCACAGTCACTCCTTTGTCACTTCATACTCGTGTCATCTGATACTAGCGTGTGTACGCAGTATCAGCAAGTAGCTTATCTAGAGCTTGTTCGTAGTGCTGCACAGGAGATGTTGGAACACTTCTTTATTCATCTCTACAGTTTAGCCCTGATACACTTACGTCGCCTTAACAACCAGTTTGGGAACGCACCCGTCAACGCCAATGCGTGTATGGTTCAATGGTTTATGAACCCCTTACATAAAAACAATTTAATGGTTGACCCGATCTCAAATGCACTCAAAGTAGGCTGTCTAGCCTAAATGATGCTCGTTTAAGGGTTAAGGTTTTGACAACTAATTCATGATATACGTCAGAGACGTGTTTTCGTCTATCATACAGCAGTTCCAGGATAAGTTCCCCACACTGAGCGGGTTCATTTCGACTCGCCTAGCTCGCATGACTAAGTTGCTGGGGCAACTCCAGATGGAAATGCTCATAAAACATCGAACTCAGGTTGGTCAAGAAGGAATAGCGCTATGGATGTCACAAATACACTCGAGATAGGTACACTGCTCATGGGACTTTTGGGAGGGCTAGCGCTCTTCTTGTTCGGTATGGATTATATGACCGACGCCCTTAAACTGGTAGCTGGCGATGGGATGAAAAACATCCTGGCGCGGCTGACAAGTAATCGTTTCAGCGGCGTCTTTGCGGGCGCGTTCATCACCTCGATTATTCAGTCTTCTTCGGTGACCACCGTGCTGGTTGTGGGCTTTATCTCGGCAGGTTTAATGACGCTTGCGCAGTCTATCGGGGTAATTTTAGGGGCTGATATCGGTACAACCATAACCGCGCAGATTATTGCCTTTAAGGTGACTAGGTACGCACTTGCGCTCATTGCGCTGGGGTTTGCCCTGAATTTTCTGGGTAGAAAAAGCTCAGTCCATCAGGTAGGTGCCATGATTATGGGCCTGGGACTGATTTTTTTTGGTATGGAGCTGATGAGCAATGCTACCCGCCCTCTGCGTACCTATGAACCCTTTATTAATATGATGACGCAGATGAGTAGTCCCTTTTGGGGCATCCTGATTGGTACAGTATTTACGGGGCTTATTCAGAGTTCGTCGGCGACCATCGGGATTGTCATTGTCTTAGCGAGCCAGGGCTTTATCTCGCTCGAGGCGGGTATTGCCCTGGCGTTTGGTGCCAATATTGGCACCTGCGTGACCGCGATACTCGCGTCGATTGGCAAACCTCGCGAAGCCGTGCAGGCAGCCTTGGTGCATGTCACGTTTAAGGTCATCGGGGTACTGATTTGGCTAGCGTTTATTCCTCAACTTGCCCAGTTGGTGAGATTGATTTCACCTGCTGCAGAGGGGCTTAGTGGTATTGCCAGGCTCGGTGCAGAAACCCCCCGACAAATTGCCAATGCGCACACAGTCTTTAATGTTGCTAACACCTTCCTTTTTGTCTGGTTTACGGGACCCATTGCCCAGCTCATGGAGCGAATCGTACCGGTCAAGCCCGATGTTGTAGGTTTCAACGGCGCAGGCAATGTCAAATCTAAACACCTAAATGACATTGTGCTTAGAGTGCCTATTCTGGCCCTAGACAGCGTTTGCTTGGAACTTTTTGTGCTGGGTGATCAGGTGCTTAACATGCTTAAAGATTCCCTGGTGGTTGTCTTGCGGGGCAGTGAGCAAGAGTTAAAAGAGCTCGAGCTGATGGACGATACTGTCGATTTGCTGCAAGGGGCTATTGTCACCTATCTTGGGGAGCTTTCCCAGCGAGACCTTTCTAAACAGCAGTCCTACTTGTTGCAAAACTACATGGCAGCAGCAAATTATCTTGAGAACATAGGGGATACGCTCGAGACAAACCTGGTCGAGGTAGGCCGTGACCGCTTGCGTAACCACGCTGAAGTCAGCCCCGAAACGCAGGAAGTGCTTGGCAGGCTACATCAAGAGGTCTACAGCAATGTCGAAAAGGCAATTCACGCGCTAGCCGAATTTGATACAGCACTAGCTAGACAAGTGATCGAGGCAAAGCCAGTTATTGCCTCACTAGCTGATGAAGCGGACCGTCATTTAAGCCGCCGCCTGACTGCCAATGAGGCTGATCGCCTTACTCTTTTTCGTATTGAGACCGATACCATTGAATACCTAAGGCGCGTGTATTACTTCGCTAAACGCATTGCTAGGTTAGTCGTCAATACGGAAGGAGATGGTATAAATCTTGACGAAACAGATGCCTCATTCAAAGCTTAGTTTATGCTCTACGTTTGGTGTGGCAGCGCTTGAGATATAGTCATGATTTTCCTGTAGTAATGCTCCTCCGTCCATAGATACAACAGCGCCTAAAATCTCATTTTTGTGTCATAGTTCTCCAAAGCTACCCTGTTGGACTTGGGTATACTTAACCTACTTGTGACCTATCCTGCAAACACCTTACCCAAGCTCATGCCTGCTGTCATTGAACTCGCTCAGCAGGCAGCAGCGGCTATTTTAGACATTTACCAAGATTACGATGTAGGCATCACTTATAAAGCAGACAACAGCCCACTTACCCGCGCAGATTTAGCCTCCCACAACATCATCACCCGTGGACTCAGCCAGTTGACGCCAGATATACCCGTGGTGTCCGAAGAATCGCGTAGCCAACCAGAGAATATGGCGAGCAGTCCGCAGGTATGGGTAGTGGACCCGGTTGATGGCACTAAAGAATTTATCAAACGCAACGACGAGTTTACTGTGAACATTGCCTTGGTTGAACGCGGCGAGCCCATTCTGGGGGTGGTATTTGCGCCCGTTCTCAACATGTACTATCAAGCCATTCGCGGCTTTGGTGCGCGGCGCTGCGAGCTAAATGAGGAACATCAGATGAGCTGTAAACAGGTGCAGGTGCGTCCGCTAGCAACCCCGCTTACGGTGGCTGCGAGTCGTTCACACAGCGGCAAACGCACAAAAAAGTTTTTGAAAAAACTAGGTAAAGCATATGACCTTGAAATTTATCCTCGAGGTAGCGCCTTAAAACCCTGCTTAGTTGCCGAAGGCAGTGCAGACGTTTACCCACGGTTTGGTAAAACGATGGCCTGGGATACCGCTGCCCCCCAGTGCATTGTGGAAGAAGCGGGCGGGATTGTCTGTGACTTTCAGGGAAGGCCGTTGCGCTACGACGACCCCCACGCACGCAACCCGTCGTTTATTGTCTATGGTGA
>JBCCOX010000374.1:0-5387 GCA_039025155.1 Deinococcota bacterium
GCCCCGAGGAATTGAGGCGGTCGAAACACATGCTTATATTGGCCCCGGCGGCATGGTGCGCACTCATTGGAATGAAGAGATCACATTAAACGATGGCCAAGGGACAACTACGTGGGCACGCACAGGTTCTGATGCCAACTTACTCGACCCGTGGCGGCGTGAGATTGCCCAGTTTTATCTTGAGCTTACCGAGCAAGCCCCTCAACACGTTGCCTCAATTGAGGATGGTATGAACGCCTTACACATTTCACTGGCGGTGCTCGAGTCCATCCAAACACAGTCACCTGTTACCCTAACAGCACAAGAGGTCATGTCATGAACATTGGGCTCATTGGCGCGGGCCGCTGGGGTGGCGTTCACAAAGATGCGCTAGATAAACTTGGCGTGCCTGTAGCTGGGGTACTGGTGTCAAGTGAGGCATCAGCAAAACGTGTGCAAGCCGATTGGCAACTACCTGCGCGTACCGATATTCAGCAGTTTTTAAGTTGGGATATGGATGCTGTCATTGTGGTGAGTCCCAATTACCTCCATGCACAGCATAGTTTAGCGGCGCTCGAGGCAGGCAAGCACATACTGGTTGAAAAACCTATGGCGTTAACTGCGGAAGATTGTACAGCCATGATTCAAGCTGCTGAGGCTAATAACCTTGTGCTCGCTGTGGGTTTAGAGATGCGTGTCTTTAGCCTCTTTGCCAGAGTGAAAGACTTACTTGCTGAGGATGTCCTTGGCGTGCCTTTACACGTCCAACTTGACCTCACCCGTCGCCCTTACCGCGCTGGCGCTGGTGGTTGGAAAACCGACCCTGCCAAATTGGGCAATGCCATTTTAGAAGAGCCTATTCACTACCTCGACCTAGCGCGTTGGTATTTGGAGGCACACGGTGAGCCTGTGAGTTTACAAGCTTGGGCGAATAGTCGTGATGGACGTGAGATGTTTAATGAAAACCTCGATATACGGCTCGAGTACGCAAGTGGCGCTAATGCCTTTGTCACCCGCAGCATTGCTACCTTTGAACACGCCGTACGGCTCAGAATTGTCACCGAGCGCGGCAGCTTACTAGCGCACTGGTACGGCAGCATGGACGCTGACACCAACCCGACGGTAAGCTTGCGCTATCACGACGGAACCGAACTTCACGTTCCAGACATGGATAATCAAACCGGTCATGCGTTTGATGTGCCCAAACAAACTGAGGCCTTTTTAGCAGCCATTCGCGGCGAACGCAAACCTCTTGTTAGTGGTACAGACGGGCGGGCGGCTGTAGTTTTGTGCAATGCTGTGGTGCAGTCGCTCGAGGCTGGTAGCAGCACTATCTCACTCAGCTAACTTGTTTTAATGCACACTAAATGTGCTTGGGTTCATTTATATGCACAACTCAACTAACGCTCGAGCCCTGACAAAGGATTGTGATGCGGGATTAGACGAAGGATTAGATGCATGGACTCAGCACACACTTGTGATCTGAAGTTCATGTAAACTAATGCAGTACCATCTGATACCATTTCAGGTTGATTCCTTTTAGAATCAACCAATTGGTTCCGAGCTTTAGCGAGATAACCCTTTGCGTAAAATTTGAGTAGAAAAGGATACGGATGTAGGTGAAAACAACATAAACGTACTAGAGTTTATGCAGTGTTTAGTCGGAATCCGTCTGATTGTTAACTGTCGGCAAGCGTTTATCGTTTTGTTGCGGCGTTTGTCTCAATAACAATCTCTTATGTTTTGCAGGTTTGTCTTGTCGTCTTTACATTTACAGGTTTGTCTATTACAAGGTGTTCACGTCACCTATTAAGCACTGTCCAGATGTATCATTATTTAAGTCACTGTTCCTAAAGGAGGAAACGATGAAGCATCCCATCTGCCGCGCATGTCATCTGTCTAGCTTGGCTAGGGTTCACAGGTTCGCTGTCATCTTAGGGTGTTTATGGTTGCTAACGGCTGCGTTCGCTCAGACAGTCGTGATAGCCCAGCAGCTCGAGCACGGTTCGCTGAATCCTGCCGACCTTCGTGGCCTATCTGACAACACGGTGTCCCGCACTATATTTGAAGGGCTTATCGGCCTCGACCGCGACCTCAATTTAGTACCTGAACTCGCAACGAGCTGGGAAGGCAACGACGACGCCACCGAAATTACCTTTAGTTTGCGTGAAGGTGTGAGTTTTCACGACGGCACGCCGTTCGATGCTGATGCTGTTAAAGCTTATTTTGATTGGGCCAGCGATCCCGATAATCCTCTGGGTGGGCGCGCGCGCAATATCTTCGTTGACATTGCCAGCGTTGAAGTGATTGACCCCACGACGGTCAAGTTCACGCTCAGCAAACCCAACGGTGCAATGATCTATAACTTCACCCTTGCCAACGGGCGTATTTTGAGCCCTGCTGCCATTGAAACGTATGGTGAGGACATCAGTAGGAACCCAGTAGGCACAGGGCCCTTTGAGTTTCAAGAGTGGATTGATGGGCAGCAAATTACCGTAACTGCGTTTGAGGGCTATTGGGGTGACCCCGCCAAAGTAGACACAATTGAGTTTCGAGTTGTCCCTAACGATGCGACCCGCATTGCGCTATTGCAAAGCGGCGAAGCACACTTTATTGAGATGGTACCGCCACCGCTGGTCGCTGCATTAGAACTTAGCCCAGACGTTATCGTCGAAGCCAGCAAAAGCGTGTTTGCGCGCATTTTCCCCATGAATACCCAAGTTGAACCGTTTAGTGACCTGCGGGTACGGCAAGCCATGAACCACGCCATCAACCGCGAGCAACTTGTGTCCGTGGCACTGCAAGGTTACGGCACTGCGATGACCTCGCCTTTTTTAGAGCCAGTTTTTGGGTACAGCCCGCAGCCCGAGTATACTTTTGACCTCGAGCGGGCGCGTGAACTCCTCGCTGAAGCAGGTTATCCAGACGGTTTTAGTGCAACGGTCTTAACCTTTAACAGCGACGAATTCCGCACGGTTGGGCAAATTTTGCAGCAGATGCTTTCCGAAGTGAACATCAACCTCGAGCTACAACCGACCGAACGCGGCGCACTAGTAGACGCCATCTTTAAACCGTTTGAAGAAAGTGAACTGCAAACCTCACTTGTGGGTGCCTCAACCAGTACCGGGGATGGTGACTTAGCCATTCGTACCTCGTTTATTAGCGCTGCGTGGCCGCCTGCCCGCAACAACTGGAGTTTTTACAGCAACGAAGAGGTGGACGCCCTAGCTGAGGCTGCTAGCGCCACCAGTGACCAAGACGAACGCGCTGCACTTTACGCAGAGGCCCAAGAAATCATCTGGAACGACGCACCGTGGATGTTTTTGTACAGCCCAGATAACCTAGCCGCTTACGCTAACGAGCTTGAAGGCGTTTTCTACATGCCCTCACGCTATGTTGACGCCCGCGCTGCTAGCCTCAGCGAATAGCACATCTCTGGTTTTACATTGCGGACGATGTCATCTCGGACGGTGTCATCTCTCCAGACAAGGTTAGCGTCTAATTGACATCTTAATTTACAAGACGATGCTCTCAAATTCATCAGTTTCAGGTGACGCTTTTGGGAGCATCTTTCTTTTCAGCTATTCACCCCCGAAGGTGAGACACACCTCTACATGACCAGCCGTAAGTCCATTTAGATGTTTAACTACACGCTTAAACGATTATTAGAAACCATCCCCACGGTACTTGGCATTACCTTGGTGGTGTTTTTTTTCATTCGGGCGCTGCCCGGTGACCCTGCTCGGCTCTACGCAGGTCAAGAATCCAGCCCCGAAGAAGTAGAGATTATCCGTGAGCGTTTTGGCTTAGATGCACCCTTACCCATACAGTTTGGTCGTTTTGTTCAAGCGCTAAGTCAGGGTAGTTTGGGGCGTTCTTACCGCAGCAATCTACCCGTTACCCAAGTGATTGGGCAGCACTTTTTACCAACACTTTGGTTATCTTTGCTAGCCATTGCTGTGGCGTCACTTGTGGGTATTGGCCTAGGCGTGCTTGCCGCTTACACCCGTGGCTCGTTTTTTGATCTACTCACAACCATCTTGGCGATTTTAGGCATTAGCACACCGTCGTTTTTTTTGGGTATTTTGCTGATTTATGCGTTTGCAGTGAACTGGGGAGTACTACCTGTCACAGGCAGTGTGAGCGTACAAGGGTTAATTTTGCCAACAGTAGCGCTGGCAGCTAACTCCTTGGGGACGGTTGCACGGTTTGCGCGCTCGAGCCTACTTGAAATCATCAGCCAAGACTTTGTCCGCACTGCTCGAGCCAAGGGTCTTGCTGCGGCTGCCGTACTCAACAAGCACGCGCTTAAAAATGCGCTTATTCCGGTTGTCACCATCCTAGGCTTGCAGTTTGGCTTTTTGCTCAGCGGGGCTATTATTATTGAAACAGTGTTTAACTTTCCCGGCTTGGGGTGGCTCTTAATTCAATCCATCAACGCCAGAGATTACCCGGTTTTGCAGGGGCTCATGCTGGTGTTTGCACTCGAGTTTGTCCTCATTAACGTGTTAGTAGACGTGCTGTACGGCGTCATTGACCCAAGGATTAGTTACAGCTAATATGACGCAACTTACAGCTTCATCCCCTCAATCTACGGCTTCAACGCAAGGGACACGTAAACGCAACGCCTTTCAAAAACTTCTGCGTCACCGCAGTGGGTCTATCGGCTTGGTGCTAAGCAGTTTTTTTATCTTACTTGCGCTCTTTGGTGGTTTCTTAGCA
Organism: Deinococcota bacterium; assembly: GCA_039025155.1. GTDB lineage: Bacteria > Deinococcota > Deinococci > Deinococcales > Trueperaceae > JBCCBI01. Next base: position 4,702 of record JBCCOX010000374.1, read on the forward strand.
CCTTATCCACCTGCCCAAGCTGATTACAGTGCCATCAACCAAGGCATGTCAGCAGCGCACTGGCTTGGTACGGACAACTTTGGACGCGACCTGCTTAGCCGTATCTTGGTGGGCGCGCGCTATTCCATTGGTGTGGGGGTGGTGGCCAGTCTACTAGGCGCACTGGTTGGCAGTTTGTGGGGGCTTTGGTCGGGTTACGTTGGTGGGGTTTGGGACATCCTATCTATGCGTTTGGTAGATGTGCTCCTCGCGTTTCCGGGGTTACTTTTAGCTATTGGCTTTATTGCCATTAGCGGGCCGGGTATTGTGCCACTGGTACTTGCAGCCAGTTTGTTTGGGATGCCTATTTTTGCGCGTTTAGCAAGAGGTGCTACCTTGAGCGTGAAATCCCGCACCTATATTGAAGGCGCGCATACCCTAGGCGCGTCTCCCCTACGGGTGATGTTCCAGCATATTCTGCCCAACATGATTGCGCCTGTGCTGGTCTATGTCAGTTTGCGCACCGGCGTCACGCTACTGGTAGCCTCTGGCTTATCGTTTTTGGGCTTAGGCATTCAACCACCTACGCCAGAATGGGGGGCAATGCTCAGTGAATCACAGCTTTATTTGCCCATTCACCCACTTATGGCCTTTGTACCAGGTAGCGCCATCACCTTGGCTGTGTTGGGCTTTAACCTACTAGGTGA
>JBCCOX010000375.1:0-5385 GCA_039025155.1 Deinococcota bacterium
ATAAAGCGAATGCCAGCAGCCTCCTGAACTTCACTGGCCGCACCGCCAGAGGTTTGAGCAGCCGCGAGTTTATCGCGCAGTTGGCTGTTTTGACGTTGAAGTTGCTTGAGGTCGTCTTGAAGTTTAGCAACGCGATTCGCCAAGTCTTCAGGCTTGGTACCGAGGTCTTTAGCAAGGGTGTTAATGCTGTCGCGCAAGTCGCTGGCAAACTGGCTTGCTGCCAGTCCGGTGAGAGCTTCAATGCGGCGCACACCTGCGGAAACAGACTCTTCATTCACAATGATGAGGCTGCCAATTTCGCCCGTGCGGCGTACATGCGTGCCACCACAAAGTTCAGTTGAGACGTTGGCTGGCGCAGTTGCGGTGAGGGTCGCGGTACTAGCGCTAGCCATTGTCACCATGCGAACCTCACTGCCATACTTTTCACCAAAGAGCATCATCGCACCAGCCTCACGGGCCTTGTCGATGGGTACAACGCGCCAACTCACTGTGAAATCAGCTTGAATCCAGCGGTTAACAAGTACCTCAATCTCACGAATTTGCTCATTTGTAACGGCTTGCCCGTGCGAAAAGTCAAAACGCAAGCGCTCGTGCGTGACTAGTGAGCCTGCTTGGGCGACGTGTTCCCCGAGGACGCTGCGCAGCGCTGCATGTAATAAGTGCGTGGCACTGTGATGTTTTTCGGTCTCGAGCCGTACCGGGTCAACGCGCGCCGTCACGCTATCACCCGAAGTTAGTATGCCGCGCAAAATACGCGCTTGGTGCAAGTACAGCCCTTGTTGCGTTTTGCTGGTGGTACTTACCAGGGCTTTACCGGAGGGCCACTCGAGCACGCCACTATCTCCTACCTGACCACCACCTTCAGCATAAAACGGTGTTTGGGTGAGGATAACTTGCACGCTATCACCCTCTTTGGCGTCATCAAAAAGCTCATCACCTGCAAGTAAGGCGACGATGGTACTGTCTGCCTCGAGCCGTTGATAGCCCAAAAACACAGTTTCCCCGTGATCTTTGGCAAGGTTGCCGAGGGTGTCTTTACTAGCGGTAAAGAGTGCGCCAACCTCAGCGCTGCTACGTGAGCGTTCACGGGCTTGCTCCCTAGCAGCTTCATAACCCTCGCGGTCAACAGTCACGCCCCGCTCGTCGGCAATGTCGATGGTTAAATCTAATGGGAAGCCGTAGGTTTGCCACAAATCAAACGCAACATCACCAGAAAGCTCATTGCCATCAAGACTATCCAGCAAAGTATTAACTCGGCTAATGCCACTTTCTAGCGTGCGCAAAAACTGGGCTTCTTCGGTTTGAATAATGCCTGCGATACGCGCTTTAGCACTGGCAATCTCAGGATACGTACTTCCCATTGCTGTGATAACGTCCTCAACAAGTTTGTGTAATGTGGGTTCGCGTAATCCCAACAGCCATGCATGCCGGGCAGCGCGGCGAAGTAGCATTTTGATGACGTAACCTGCGCCGTCATTTGTGGGTAGCACACCGTCACCAATGGAAAAAGTAACTGCCCGCACGTGGTCAGCAATCACCCGGTGAGAGACACTTTTGACGCCTTCGTAAGGTACGCCGGAGAGTGCTGCCACGTGTTGAATGGTTGGTTGGAATAGTGGCGTGGCATAGGCGTCTTCTGCACCCGACATAACAGCGACCAAGCGCTCGAAGCCCAAACCTGTATCGATGTTTTGTTGCGGGAGCGGCTCGAGCGTGCCGCCATCTTGACGGTCAAACTGGGTAAACACTAAGTTCCAAATCTCAATAAACCTATCACCAGAGCCAGTGTTGGGTCCCGTTTCATCATTGCTCCCAAAGGCCTCACCCCGGTCATAAAAAATTTCTGAGCAGGGACCACAAGGGCCGTTAGGGCCTTCGCTCACAGCATTGGCTGGCCAAAAGTTTTCGTCTTCACCCCAGCGGGAAATGCGTTCTGCCAGAATGCCCACGTGCTTTGTCCAAACGTCAAAAGCTTCGTCGTCGTCATTGTAGATGGTGACGTAGAGGCGGTCAGGGTCAAAGCCCAACCAGTCTGGGCTGGTTAAAAACTCCCACGCCCAACTGGCAGCCTCTTTCTTGAAGTAATCTCCAAAGGAAAAGTTGCCCATCATCTCAAAAAACGAGTGATGCCGTAAGGTGCGCCCAACGTTTTCAATGTCGTTAATACGCAAGCACTTTTGCGCTGTTGTGACACGATGATGCACGCCGTCGTAGCCTGCAAACTTAGGCGTTGCACCCAAAAAATAGGGCTTAAATTGCACCATGCCCGCTGAGGTGAACATCAGCGTAGGATCATCACTTTTGAGTGGCGCTGAGGTGTAAATGAGGTGCTGTTTTTGTTCAAAAAAGCGCAGGTAAAGCTGGCGCAAGTTGTCGATGTTGATATTGTTGATAACGGATGCATCTGACATAACAAGTGTCTCCTGAACACAACCAAGTTTATTGGTACTGGTAAACATAGATGTTGATACAAAACCATATTAGGATAAACAGCACTACAACGGGCTCGAGGCTGTATCAAACCAATGTACGTGGCATGGTAATGCCTTCTAAACATGCGCAAGTTTATTGGTACTGGTAGACATAAGTGTTAACTAATGTCAACTCAAGGTTATATCAGATAAATGACAACAGGGAAGGTTCGAGGCTATCAATTCCTCATGTCATTTGAAAAGACTCTCGAAACATAAATGCTTCTATCAAGCTTATCAAAGCTCACGACAACCCATAAAATAACGAGACCATCACAAGACAGCCTCGTTCATATTGACATACAGGTGTTACTAATAATCATCTAACACCAGTCTGACTAGTCAGATGACACCACAGGTTCTGCCTGCTCACTTTTAGGAATCCCCGCTTTTTGATTTTTCGTCCAAAGCGAGGCACTGGGAATCTTATCTCTGTCTGCACGGTGCGCGTATTTTTTGGCAATATCTGTGACTTCATTTAACAGACCATCTTGTAACGTTGTTGGGCTCAGTCCCAAGTCTAAGAAAGCTTGGTTTTTAACAACCAATTCGTTCTCAGGCGCTTCGTTGCGAGGATTATCGACATAAGCAACTTCTGCCCCGGTGAGCTTGCTAACAAGCTCTGCAAGGTCGCGAACACGGTGGGTTTCAGTCATTTGATTGAGGATATTCACCCGTTCGCCGTCCGTAGGCGGATTTTCAACGGCAAGTTGAATACAGCGCACGGTGTCACGAATATGAATAAACGCCCGCGTTTGTCCACCTGTGCCGTGCACGGTGAGCGGATAGCCCACGGCTGCTTGCATTAAAAAGCGGTTGAGGACGGTGCCGTAGTCGCCATCATAATCAAAACGGTTAATGAGCCGTTCGTCTTTTAAGGTTTCGGGTGTGTTAGTACCCCAAACAATGCCTTGGTGCAAGTCAGTGACACGCAGTTTGTCATTTTTATTGTAGTAAGCAAACATGAGTTGGTCAAGGGTTTTGGTCATGTGGTAGATGCTACCGGGGTTACTTGGATACAAAATTTGCTGCATGAGGCGTTCGCCGCCTTCGGTGGTCACCTCAACATCCAAATAACCTTCAGGAATGGCCATACCAGCGGTGCCGTAGCCGTACACACCCATGGTGCCAAGGTGAGCAATGTGAATATCTTGTCCAGATTCCACCACTGCACACAGCACGTTGTGGGTTGCATTGGTGTTGTTATTGACGGTATAGCGCTTGTGCTGGGGGGACTTCATGGAATAAGGCGCAGCGCGCTGCTCGGCAAAGTGGACAATGGCGTCCGGGCGTTCTTTCTCGAGCAAGTACAAAAAGCGTGCGTAATTGACAGCAATGTCAAGGTTATAAAACGCAATGTCGCGCCCAGATACCTCGCGCCACGCAGCTAAACGGGTACCCATGGGTTGAATAGGCGTAAGCGAACCAGCTTCGAGCTCATTGTCGATATTACGGCGGCTAAGGTTGTCAATAATGACAACGTCGTGACCTAGGTTAGACAAATGAAGTGAGGTGGGCCAGCCGCAAAAGCCGTCACCGCCGAGGACAAATATTTTCATGTGAGTTTCCTTTCAAGTAAATGGATGTCAAGTTGAGATCTTATGTATGAATCTCAAAACTCGTGATAATGAACTGCTTTATCCTATGTCAGCCTTGGGCTAAGGAATGTTAGTGATGTCGGCATTCTCTGGGGGCTGACTGAAGTGGGTGTACAACAAAAGAAGGTACTCGAGCCTCCTCAAGTACCTTCTAACATTGATAATCTAGGAAATACGTCAGCTAGTGCTCGCTAGCACCTACAAAACGAGCACGTCAAAAGTAGGTCACTAATGCCACTTCACCATAAACGCACTAATGAGTTTACGTTTAAGCTCACGCACTTGGCGTTTAAAAAAGCGGCGACGATAACTGCGCGCGCCAGCTCGCCACTCACCTGAACGAAGGAGCGACCATAAAACGATAGTACCGATAAAAAACGGGTGCAGTAGTGCCCACGTAATCGTTGTCATTCCGTAGAGGTCGCGGCGTCCTAATTGTGCTGTGCCTAGTGCCATGCCTGAAATTTCTACAAACAATTTAACCGCCCAAATACCAAATACCCACGGTGCTAGTTGAGGCACAAACGGGCTTAAGATAATTCCGAGGGACAAAAATACGCTTTGAAACCCAAGTGTAAAAATGCTGAGCCAGAACGCAGGGTGATAGTGAATCAGGTGATGGTAGCGGCTCACCCAACGGCGGCGCTGGTTCAACAGTGCGCCAAGTGAGGACATAGGCTGGGTGTAAACCCGCACATCTGGCGTGCTGGCAAAGACAATACGTTTGTCCTCGAGCCGACCAATACGTTGCGTTAGCAAGTCTTCGTCCCCACTGGGTGCGCGCCCCATAGCTCCAAAGCCACCAATGGCGTTAAACGCATCCCGGCGGTAACCCTGATTGTTAGCGCTGCTGGCAAACTTCCAACCAAAGTGCGTGAGTGACCTCGAGGTCATCATGAGCGTGAGCCAGTCAACCGACTCAAAGCGCTCAATCCAGGTGCTAGGTTTACCCGGTTGAGTGCTTTCAACGTAGCCCACCACCATGGCAACATCTGGCTCAAAGTGACGCACCATACCGACCACCCAATTTGGCGTGTAGCGGCAGTCAGCGTCGCTGGTGAGGATGATTTCGCCCGTTGAGTTGTGAATGCCCGTATTGACGGCGTTTACTTTAGGGGCTAGGCGTTTACTGGGCTCGAGCACGTTAATCTGCCTAAAGCGTGCATCACGCGCTACGAAACTTTCAATGATACTCGCCGTTGCGTCCACTGAGCGGTCATTGACAATCACAAACTCTAACTGGCCCTCATAAACCTGCTTTGAGAGCGATTCTAGCGTTCCATAAAGCTTATCTTCTTCGTTGTGCGCTGGAATAA
>JBCCOX010000376.1:0-5383 GCA_039025155.1 Deinococcota bacterium
ACCTCAGCACGGACAGGTAAAAACGTTAATCCCTTAACATCACGACGCCTTTGTCTAACTGGTTCAGCATTCAAATCAACTACATAGTCGTAGTATTGTTCAACAATGCTACTATCTCCACCATTGTGAAGAACTATTTCAAACACTGCTTTATCTTGATCTGGTGGAATAGATCTGATTTTACGCTCAACTCTAAACGGCAATATATCTTCAAGATGGGTTAACTGTGATGCTCCCTGAGTTTGCTCACTCCAATCTTCAATCTGACCAGACCATGTAGCAAAACTTTGTTTGTCTCCAACAACGAATAAATCGTCGGTGAGTGCAGACTCAGGATGACTATTGACTCCCCAGCGTTCCGGCGTAATTCTACGACTGAGGCTTCCTAAAGCTTGAAGGCTAGTATTCCGTAGGAGAGCTTCTGGAAAATCACTTTTTGATATATATCTAGGATGAAGAGTAAAAATAGCAACAACTTTATTATCTGGACATGCTCTATCAGGAATTTGTTCTAACTCTTGAGTAGTATTCAGGAGTTTTTCACTAACACGTTGTTTGGCGGTAACAAAGTCATAAGGGGGACTTTTAGACCCTCCTCCTGATGCCCTATTCACTGGTGTAGTTAACACCTCTCCTCGTCCCAGAAGATAGTTCATTCTAACTCCTCAATCACAACTTAACTATTCTACACTCAGATCACTTTTCTCAATTTTTCGAACAGTTTGCCTAGCAACTCCAAGTGTCTCTGCAATTTTGTGCTGTGAGTAGCCAATATTTCTTAAATGCAAAATGATCTGATACTTTTTCTTACGGTCGAGATTCTTTAAAAGACTAAAATAAAATTCCTCAAGAGACTTAGTAAAATCGATATCTTCAAGAATAGCACGACGTTTTATTATGTTTATTTGACGTGTTACATCAGCAAAAGACATGCCTTGAAGCATTGCTGAGATTATTGAAGCATATTCACTAGTAGTACTTTCTTTAATGTAATTATCAAACAATTCTTTTAACATATTCTCAATATTTTGCTCACTTGGTAAGGGAAAGTTGATTACCCGCTCAAAACGACGCCAAACAGCTGGATCAAGTAATTCAGGATGATTAGTTGCTGCTATGAGTATGCCATTTCTAGGCCATTCATCAATTGATTGAAGTAAAACTGTAACAAGTCTTTTTAGCTCACCTATTTCGGTAGTATCATCTCTACGCTTAGCAATCGCATCAAACTCATCAAGCAGCAGTACTGAGGGTGAGCGCTTAGCAAATTCAAGAACTACTCTGATGTTATTACCGGTTTTACCTAAGAAACTACTCATTACTGCCGCTAAATCTAACGTCAGAAGAGGACGGTTCATTTGTATTGCAAGCCATCTTGCCGCAAGCGTTTTTCCAACGCCTGGCGGGCCCACGAACAGTAGGGAACGCGTAGGTGATAGTCCCACTTTTTCAAGTTCGTTTATCTTTTCTCTCTCTCTGATAGTCTCTTCTAAATCCTTTTCTACAAGGGAAGGCCATATTGGCTCAACTGGTAAGGAAGGATGTGTTTCTCTTTTGAGCAGCTCTAATCTACTATCTAAGTCAACAGGTAATGGCTGCGAATACTCGACAGCTCTCGTCGGTAGCTCTCTTCGTTTTTCCTTTAGTAAATTGCTAGCCTTGTCTGCAAAAACAGGGCTCTGTTTAACGAGCAATTGTAATCCACGCCTTGCCATTTCGTTAGCGTCATCTGTTTTTCCTTGTCCTACAACTCGAGCAAGATGGTATAACTCTTTGCTAAAATCTTTCATTTGTGCCACCCTCTCAATCACGTTCAAGACGGTAAAAATAAGCGTCATGGGAAACTTAATTTGTAATATCTTGTATTATTACCCACTAAAGGAAAGGTTTCAAGCTAACTTTGAAACAATCGACTAAAATACCTTATTTGATAAGGTATTTTATCACATTGCCTCTTGTGCTTGAATAGAGGTCACAACAGAAGAAGAGTGGCAGGACATATATTCCCCATATAAATATGGTTCAAAATAAAAGTTATTTTATTTTCGGATAAACGTAGAGACATTGGTATTGACACAGTATTGTGTCCATCACATTTTTTAGAAACTCTATATATTTTTGGATGAACCTGGGAGCTACTCAACAAACAGTCAGTTCATATAGACTACTTGGGATACTATTCACCCAACAACTGCTCAACACACTCCAATCCCATCGCCTCAGTAACCCGCTTGAGCGTCTCTTTACGTGGCTTCTTAGCCTTCTCTGTCCTTACGAACGACGCCAAGCTAACACCCATTCGCGCAGCAACATCTTCTTGAGAAAGGTTCAAGTAGTTTCGCCAAGCTTGTATCATGCTGACACCATTCGTTTTGTGATCTAAAAAGACGCTGATGGGAATATCATCGCGGTCGAGGACATAAGGTTCACCCTTGATAAGGTCTAAGAGGTGGGGTGCCACCTTTGCAACGTGTTCTCGGGATACCAAGACATAAACTTCATCGTTTAAGACAAACTCGCTGATAGAATCATTTGCCACCTTATCAACCTCTGAATTCAGTATGAATCAATCACCAGAAAGAGCATGTATGCCTAAAGATTTAAACTACTACATGAGCCTTAAGTATAAGCTCGAGGTTACTCCTATGCCCGAAGATGAAGGGGGCGGTTACTATGCCCACTATCCAGACCTAGGACCAGCAGTAGGTTGTGGTGATGGACCCACTGTTGCCGAGGCTATCGCAAGTGCGGACTCAAGCAAGCAATTGTTTTTTGAGTCTGCATTGGATAGAGGTGATCCTATTACGGAACCTGAGGTCACTAACTCTGATCTGGCATAATCTGTTCGATAGACTTAATGGATTAGTTTGAGCAGCTCATCTCTACTCTTGTACATTCGAATAGCACCTGAGCTCTTTTTCTTGGTTGTTTGCCCTGAGGGTCTACTCAACTTAGCAATAAAGGGTGCTGGATACTTGTCAGCAAATCGCTCTAGGCGCATGCGTGTACTGATAAAGTTTTCAGCAAGTTCTTCTGTCTTGACATTGCCACCAATCACTACAATAAGTTTTAGATTGGCGAGTGCTACAGCGCGTTGCTCGAGGTAGTTTTGCCCTATACGTTTGTCACGGGTAACGGCAACAAGACCTTGCTCACCAACAACTTGAATCCAAGCTTGATCCGTTCTAGTTTGTGAAAAAAGATCATCGTGTTGCAGAACTGGGATTTCAGCTTCGATAAGGTGTTGAGCAAACTTTCTACCCAAGTTGCGGTCTAGAAAAAACGTCATTAAGCAGCTTGATCAAAAGCAAGCGCAGCATGAACTTGTGCCACAGTAATGCCATAATCCTCGGTTAATTCATCAACAGTTTCACCAGCATCAATGCGCTCAGCTATCACATACGTGTTGACCCCCGACCCTACGACAGTAGGCTGTCCAAAGCCGACGTTAGGATCAATCATGATAGGGCGTTCTTCTGCACCCTCAGCCCCAACCAACATTGGCAATAAACCAGAAAATGGGTAGTAACGACGTGGTAACAAATCTTCATCAAGTTCAACGCGTGTTGCATGGGCCATGAAGTAGCTTTTAAGCAACAGTTGTTGAGAATCTTTCAAATGCCTCAAGCGTCCATAGTGCTTGATGAAGAGCTCACCAAAAGCAACCTCAAGGCTGTTGCGAAGTAATGGGCGTTGGATACCATACTCACTCGCAGCTACGTCAAGTGCTTCTCGAACAGTTTTCATAGGTACCGAGTGGGTACTTCGCAACGACTGAAGCACAAATGCTTCAATCAGGTTATTAAAGCTTAGTAGGTTAGGTGTGGTGCTGGCAGGTTGAATGACGGGTTGGGATCTAACTTCACCATCTCGAGTTGCATAGGCACGTCCAAAAAACCAGCTACGTAGTGTTGCTGGATGAACACCCGCATAGCGTGCAGCTTGGGTAGGACTGTAGTTAGGAAGATCACGCGGGTCAGATTTGTATAGTTTGTTTTTGACCATGTCACTCCCTTCAGTCTTGTTGTGTACAACTAGCATGATACCTATCTATCCCTCTCTTTTAGAGGACTTTAGTATAGCCCAAGTAGGTTGCAAATCTTTGTCCAACTGCTGACCTTGTCCAAGTTTTTACTCGAAAATTTGGTAACACGCTGGTAACACTGTTTAGGGTAAGATTAGCACCCTATTGAGTATATGCAGAGATACGGTTATACGGCAAAACGCTTGCCTAGCTCGTGAATGGGCAAGTTTGGGTAGTTGTTGGGGTAGTGTTTTTCAATAACTACGGATCAGCAGGTCTGGGGTTCGAATCCTCACAGGTGCACCAACGTTAAGACGAGATCCATAATAAGGTCTCGTCTTTTTTATTTGCGGGTATTTGAAAGTTTAAGGAAGCTCCCGAACCTCCACAAGCGTAAGCGCAAACGGCAACCTTCCTGAGTTTAGTGCAGCCACAATGATGCGAGCTTCTTCAACTGAAAAATTACCTGAGATAAGCCCAGATGCCTCAATACGCGCTTGTACTGTGGGTGATGTCAAAACCTCATCGTCAAAGACGATGGCGAGCTGACGCCCGATGTTAGCCTCGGTAAAGTCACCGAAGGCATCACGTATATCTGCAGCAAGATCAAACTCAATCACCAAGCCAAGATCACTTTCGCTAATAACAGCACGCTGGATGATGTCGGTTTGGAAGGGGCTAGGCTCGAGCATCTCTAAACTAGGCGTCTCCACACTCTCAACCGATTCCTGCACCAGTTGAAACGATAACTTGCCTTGCTGGGTGAGTAAGCCGTTGAGCTGAGCTAGGTCAGTATCACTTAGGTTAGGCAGTTGCACACGTATTTGGCTGTCATCTAGTTGAATGTTTGGGTTAGTGATGCCAAAGCTTTGCAGTCTGCGCTCAAGGACAAAGATGGTGCGGGACATGTCTTGGTCAGTTGCGGTGGCGGTGGGTGGCTCGAGCACGTATTCAAGCACAGGTCCCCCTGTTGGGATAGCCAGTGCGTCAACACCATCTTCAAAAGGCGCGCACATGTTGAACATCATGCTTAGAAACGCGGTAAGCATGGTCAGGATGAGGGGGGTGCGGTCTTGTTCTATGGGGTTAGTTTAGACAGTTTTTTTGCAGCTTGGCGTTAAGTTAAGTGGGTCAGTCTTACTGTAAGGGGCGTACTACTTAGCTGACGTAGGCTTGAACGATGTCTTTCTCAATGTCAAGCCCTTGCCACTCATTGGGTTCAGGACTATCAAAGATGAGGGTATAAGGGCCCTGAAAGTTCACGCCTTTCGTTAAGTCTAAACACGTTTGATAATCCTTGTGCTGGATTTGACCGCCTGCAAAGCTAGCTTTAGCATGACAAGACTCAGCCTGCTGAAC
>JBCCOX010000377.1:0-5383 GCA_039025155.1 Deinococcota bacterium
AATGGGTTCCAACACGTGAGTCAAACTTGCTGTGTCCATGCGGCAGTCAATATCGGTGAGGTAGATGATCTCGCCACTACTTACCGCTAAACACTTGCGGAGACCGCCTTGTTTGCCTTCACCGGGAACTTGCTCGAGCACCTGCACATCAGTCATGTCCGCAGCTAGGGTTTGGCTGGTTTCAAAGCTGCCGTCACTCCCCCCAACACACAAGATAAGCTCTTTATTGAGGTAGTCCACGCTGTGAAACGCAGCAATAAACGCAGCAATATCCTCAGCAGCGTTCCAAGCAGGTACCAGCACGCTGACTTTAGGGCGCTTGCCCTCAGGCAAGCTAAGCTCAGGCCAAACGCGAGGTTCATATTTTGTAGCCCGAAATGCTCGCACATGATACGCCGCAAACGCAGCTAAAAAAATCAGGTAAATAAAAACCATACGTTAACGCATCTGCTAGTAGCCGCAGCGGCTTAGAATTGTGTCTTCTGCTCGAGCCACGTTCTTAACCGTATCAAAACGGTCTTGGGCGTAGGCAAGAGCAGCCTCACTCATCTGCTCACGCAAGCTAGCATCTTCAACAAGTTTGCCAAGGGCGTCAGCTAGCGCGTCAGAATTGCGTTCTTCAACCAAAAAGCCAGTGCCTTCAGGCGTAAATTCACGCATTTGCCCGGTGTCGGTAGTGACCACCGGTAGCCCGCAGGCCATCGCCTGCCAGGCGGTCATGCTGAGCTGCTGTACCCACAGTTTACTGGTGATGCTGGGTAGCGCAAATATATCTGCAGCCCGCATGTAAGGCGGTAAGTCGGCGTTTTTGATAAGCCCATAAAAGCTGATGTCATCAGCAAATTCGCTGGCTCTAGCTTGTTGCTCCAAAGCCTCACGCTCCGCGCCATCACCCACGATGGCAAGTTTAGCTAAGTGCCCTTGGTCGCGTAGGCGGTCAAACGCCTCAATTAAATACGTGACGCCTTTAACTTTGGCAAGCCGGCCCACGTACAAGATGGTAGGTATTTCGTTGTCAAACGCTTGGTCGCCGTCTGGCTTAAAGCTATCTAAATCAACGCCCCACGAGCCATAAAGTTGATTAACGAGGGTTTCTTGAGGTGCTTTGTAGCGCAACAAGTTTTCATACGAGCCTCGGTCAAACCAAAAGATGACCGCGGCCCGCTTAAACCAGCCGGTCAGCACAGATTGAAACATAGGGACCAGCACAGGGTGATACTTTTTGTCGAGAGGGATGGGCTCGAGGCTAAGTGTTACTAGTTTAACCTTAGGGTGAAGGAGCAAGTATAGGTAAACCGCTACCAAAAACGGGAACATCAGCAAACTGAGCGGTTCAGGTCCTTGGATGATGTCGGGTTTGATGTTGTGCAAGTGCCAATACAAACTTAGTGGTGTAAAAAAGCGCTTGGTAAGGGGCCCAAAGTCGCCTTGTTTCATGTCGTTCCAAGGCGCGCGGTTGTAAAGATGATGAATCTCTAAGCGCTTAAAATAGCTTAAAGGTTGCTCCAAGTCGCGGCGAATTTCACTGCTGACCATCACGTACTTAAGAGGTCCAGTTGTAGAATGTGCCGCCGAACTACTTGATGATGGTGCTGTTATATCTGTCGTCATTTAACGAACCTCCAGCGGAAAGTGGACAACATGAGCCCACGGTGCAGATTTTTTCCAGTCGTAAAGCACGGTGTTGGGTGCTTTAAGTGTGTAGATGCGAATAAAGTCATGGGTTTCTTCATAAATGGCGCGCTGCTGACCCACGCGAATAGCCACGGTGGTGTCTTGGGTGCTGGCGTCTGGCAAACTTGTGCCTTTGGGGAGTAGCGTGCTAAGCAAGCGCAAAACTTTGTCGTTCCACCCCACCACGGGCATCACATCGCGGTAGTTAAGCGCTGCGCCAGCCCGCTGCGAAATTTGGCTGGCAAATCCTTCTGCCGTCATAAACCCACCGCTGGCCAGTTGCGAGGACAGCAAACGGCTAACAGCGGCATCTGGTAGCATTTCACCTAGTGCATGGTAGGCAAGTAAGGTATCTGCTGTGCCTGCAAACCAACGTGCCCACATTGCGCGTGCGCCACCTTGGTAGACAATTTGTGGCCAGCTACCATCAGGGTTCATCGTTGCAGTTAAAAAGTTCAGGGTAAGCTCAGCTGCGTCTTGGTATCGGGCATCCGCTAAGACCTGAGCTCCCATCACCAAGGGCGGAATGCAGCGGGCGTTGTAGTAAGGAAAAAAGCGCCCGTCACCACGCGCAGCATTGGCGGCGTATTGATGGATAGCACCCTGTTGGGGCCCGTCTGTGAGTTGGTAGTTAATGACATCATCCAGAGCAGCCCTAGCATAGTCAAGATACGCATCATCCCCAGTGACATTGGCGAGTGTCATCAGCGTTTGTGCAAAGGTGGCAAGTTTATTCGGCACGCGCCCCACGGCATGAAGGCCGTCGTTAAACCCGCGCCTTGGCTCGTCCCAAAGCGCTTGAATGAGCGCGTCCACATTGCGCTTAGCGCACTCGAGGGCAGGCTCAGGGTCAGTGAGTAGGGGCAACACTTCCAGTAACCCCAAACTAGCAGCCGCTTCGTGGGGCGTGCCAACCGTGTCTGGATTCATTTCAAAGCGTGAGGCTGTCAAGTGCCCATCTGCTGTTTGACCGGCGCGCAGGTCGCTCACTGCTTGCTCGGTGAGCGACCGAAACCGGTCAACATCACCTGTTTTGCTGGCAAGCAGTTTGTAGCCTATCAAAATGCCTTCATAACGCCAGTCTAGCCCAATGCCGGTGTAGCGAAAGCGGTTTTGCCACCAGTGAGCAACCGGACCACCAAAGCCGCCTTCTTGATGCATGCTCCTAAGCCAAGCGAGCAGGTTGGCTGTGGCGACCTCGAGCGTCTCGAGCCTCTTGGTAGAAACTTGTGTCTCAGGTGATGTTTCAGGGACAAGCGAGGTTGTGGATGAGGTTACTGGCTTAGCCATCTTGCGTTACCTTGTTGATCGTACTGATGTTGATATTAGTGGTGTTACTGTTAGTGGTGCTAATCTTGCTGCTGTTGCTGACATCAACGCTGGGCATCATACGCTCAGATGTTACAGCTACGTCTACTTCCGACGTAACGCTATCTTCTACAGATGCAAGCGGCGACCAACCGCGCAAGATATAAAACGAAGGCGTTGGTCTTGCTGAGGCAAAATGACGCCGCATGGCAAAGGTGGCTCGGTCGGCAAGTTGTGGGCGTTGGGCTTGGTTAGCTAGTTTCATGGCTGCACCCCACAGTTTGACCTGCCAAGTGAGTACAAAAAGTTGCGCGTCAACCTGCCAGTTTGGGCGCTCGAGCCGCCCTGTGCGCAAGTTTCTAGGCGCAAGCAGGCCGTGCTCGAGGTTGTAAAAGCGGTCAATGTGAGCGTCCTCAGCCGTATCTTGGGCGCTGAGTTGGGCAAAGGCTGTCCCTTGGGCGTGTGGCTGGGGTGCCTGCCTAGAAAGGTATGCGCGGCGCTCACACAAGGTCACTAACCCTGCATGGGGAACAACAATCACCATGTTGGCAATGTTGCGTGCATAAGCGTCGGCAAAAAGGTTATCTAGCAGATACGACCACGCCAGCCCGTGCGCGCCAACGGGGGCAGGGTAGTGTTCAAGTGGGTGAGGTTGAATCTGTAAATTCAAGATTGCTGTCCTAACAACAATTAAATAGACTTCTGCTTAAAATAAATACTCTTGATATTTATGATGATATTTAAAATTATCACAGTCTTTGCTACGGCTCGAGCACAGCGTAATAGTAATCCTCAAGCAACTTGCCAATCACTTGCCAGTCATAACGAGCTTGCACTTTACTGCGCCCAGATTGTCCCATGGCCGCCGTGCGACCGCGGTCACGTAAAAGGTCGCCAAGTGCTGCGGCTAGCGCGGGTTCATCTCCCGGGGGCACAAGTAGACCGTCACGGCTGTCATCTACAACGGTGCGCACCCCGGGTAAGCTCGAGGCAACCACCGCTGTAGCACAGGCCAGCGCTTCAATAAGCACCACTCCAAACGACTCTACCCCAGTTGATGGCAGCACCAGCACATCCGCAGCACTGTAAATCGGTGGCAAGTCCGTAGGTGGATGTTTGCCTAAAAAGCGCACCCGATCAGTGAGTTCAAGCTGCTGGCTTAACGCTTCTAGCTCAGGGCGTAGGTCACCGTCACCTACAATCCATAATTGTGCGCTAGCTAGCGTGTCGTAAGCGTCCTGTTGAGGTTCAGCAGATAGCTGTTTAAACGCGCGCAAGAGGCCGTCTACGTTTTTGAAGCGGTGCGCTTGGTCGAGCGCGCCTACAAACAGGGCCACAGGTACATCACTAGCAACACCAAGCTGCGCCCTGTAGGTTTCCCTAGGTTGTGGGCAAAAGCTAGTTGTATCTACCCCATTGGGTAATTCTAGGGTGTGAACGTCGGTATCAAAACGAGGGTGTAAGCTGCTGAAGTGCTCGCGGCTAACCGCAAAGCGGCGCGCAGCCCGGCCTAAAATAATGGGCTCAGACAAAGCGTTGTAAATACTAAACAATGTTTTTTTAAGAGCTGTTTGCTCTTGTAGTTGGTTGTGATAGGTGAGCACCAAAGGAATCTTGTCACGCCACGCCACATAGCTGGCAAGTTCCGCCCCAAAAATATAAGGATAGTGCAAATGAATAAGGTCTGCACCACGCAATTTGCGTAATAAGCTAAGGGTAAGTGGGGCATTACCCACGCGAAACTGAGTCTCGAGCCGTTCAGTTTTAAATGGCATAGGCAGGTCATCGTTAGCACTGTAGCGGGCTGTAAACAGCGTGATGTCATGTCCGCGTTCGTGCAATATACGCGCGTTGTGAAATGCAACATTGCCCGTCCCCGCCCAATATGGTGGAAAGGTAGAGGTGAGGTGGGCAAGTTTAAGAGGGCCCTGTCCTGCTGGCCTTGCTGCAAACATAAGCTAAGAAGAACTCGAGCTTGGACGAGGTGCTTGTGGGGGTGTTGATGCTGTCTTGCGAGGACGTAAGAGCTTGTATAAGGGCCGCGTGAGGCTGTCGAGCGTGCTGGCTATAGCCTCACTATCCATCAGTTGGTTAAAAGGCAGGCCAATAAGCGCATCTTGCAGCCAGACGGCATCACTGAGGCGGCGTTTGCGTTGCACGGCCGCGCGCAGGGGCCGCCAACCCTCAGGGTGATGCATAAACCAAAGTAAGGCGCGCCAGCGGGCGTACAAATAGGGAAGACCTTTAAGCGCTGCATAGGCCCAAGTTGCAGCTTCAGTGAGAAGTAGCGCGGGGCTCATCTGCCACAAAGTACGCTGCTGGGCAATAATAAGTAACGTGAGCAAGCGGTTGCGCTCGAGGTAGTAAAACTTGCGTGCGGTCAAGTTTTGCACGTAGTCGT
>JBCCOX010000378.1:0-5369 GCA_039025155.1 Deinococcota bacterium
AAGTTAGCCTCGAGCTGGGCGTACCACTGGTGCATCAAATCCAGCGTGGGCACGACAATAAGTGTTGAGCGTGGTGTGTCGCGCATGGCAAGTTGAGCGAGGTAAGTTTTGCCAGCACCCGTAGGTAATACAACTACGCCACGCCGTCCTGCGTGTTTCCACTTTTCAAGAGCCTCACGTTGGTGGGCAAACGGTTCGCGGCTATCCGTCACG
This sequence comes from Deinococcota bacterium, assembly GCA_039025155.1. GTDB lineage: Bacteria > Deinococcota > Deinococci > Deinococcales > Trueperaceae > JBCCBI01. Next base: position 214 of record JBCCOX010000378.1, read on the forward strand.
GTAAGTGCCAACTCACTAAACTGCGCCGCTTTGTCGATTACCTGCGTGCCTTCAGCGCGTACAGCCTCTAAAAACTGGCGGTAGGCACTAGCTGGCAAGCGGAATTTTTCAATGCGGTCGTCCCACGTGACAAACTCCACCCAAGCTTTCCCTTTGGGCGGGGGATGCAGAATAAGCGTGCCCCTGTCAAACGACAGTGTCGCAGTGCGCGGCATGGTTTAGGCTACCACGCTTGACTCTCACGCAACGGTAGTCTTTAGCCTCAGTTTAGGTTAGTCGTTGTAACACTATCTCAATGTTTGTGGAGGTTACTGATGTTGCATTGTAAAAGTTTTGGTGCTGAGGGACTCACTCCAAAGGACGTTGTGAGGTACATCTGATGGCACAGTCTGGACAAGTTGTGCAGGGCAAATACACCACTATCACCTTTTTAGAAACGGCCGCAGAAAGTCACGGTAAGCGTTTACGCTTTAAGCAAGAGGTTCAACCCGGTGCGCCAGAAACGCCTGGGCATTTTCATCTGAAGCAAGTTGAGCACTTCAAAGTGCTTAGTGGCACAATGGGTGTACAGGTGGAAGGCATCGAACAAATCCTCAGTGCAGGTGAGACGATTAGCGTACCTATTGGTGTGCCTCATGCGATGTGGAACGCTGGAGATGATGTACTTGTGCAAGAGATTGCGCTCGAGCCTGCCCTACGTTCAGAAACGTTTTTTGAAACTGTTACCGGGTTAGAGTGTGATGGCCTCATCCCAGACGGCAAGCCCACGTTTAAACAACTTTTGCAAGTTTCACTGTTGTTCCCGTTTTACGGAAACGCTTTGGCAGATGTCCCGCTGCTTGCCCAGAAGATACTGTTTACTGTCCTAGCTTTACCTGCGCGTCTCGTCGGATTACGTGCGTGGTATCCGCGTCACAGTCCTCATGGGATAAGCGAGCTGTTTACGGAAAGTAACGACGCTTAGTTTCTTGGACACATAGTTCCTTGGACACGGAGCCCTTGATAACATCAGCACACGGCATCTTGTTTGCAGATATTTCTTATCAGCACCTGTATCTGTTGCCATAACGTTTGCCATGAGGCTTACAAGGCTATAACATTTTTGCTCATTTTTGCGTGATAAACTAACGCCGATGGAAGTTGAAGGGGCACTGCGCCCACGGTCACTAGCTGAGTACGTTGGGCAGCGCGCGCTCAAAGACAAGCTCGAGGTCTACCTGCAAGCTGCCAAAAGCCGCAGTGAGGCACTTGATCACGTGCTGTTATACGGCCCACCCGGCTTGGGGAAGACGACTCTAGCGCATATTATTGCTTACGAGTTGGGTGCGGGTATTCGCGTGACCAGTGGCCCTGCTATCGAAAAACCGGGTGACCTAGCTGCCATTCTTACCAATGCACTTGATGAAGGTGATGTACTTTTTATTGACGAAATTCACCGCCTAAGCCGCCTCGCAGAAGAGCATCTGTACCCTGCGATGGAAGATTTTAAAATTGATATTATTTTGGGTCAGGGACCGGCTGCGCGCACTATTCGCCTCGATTTGCCGCGCTTTACCTTGGTCGGTGCAACCACCCGCCCGGGGTTAATTACCGGGCCGATGCGCTCACGCTTTGGGATTATTGAACACCTCGAGTACTACACAGATGACGAACTTGCCCAAGGCATTAGCCGAGACGCGCGCCTCCTTGGCTTTGGCATTCAGCCCGAAGCTGCGCTTGAAATTGGTAGGCGGGCACGGGGAACTATGCGCATTGCCAAGCGTTTACTGCGGCGGGTGCGCGACTATGCAGATGTTGCCGGGGAAACGGAAGTGAGTCTAGCGCGGGCGATTCAAGCGCTCAATGAACAGGGCATTGATCCGCTTGGGCTAGACGCACGCGACCGCACCATTTTAGATGCCATGATTATGAAATTTGCAGGTGGGCCGGTAGGTTTAGAAACACTTGCAACTGCTGTAAGTGAGGACAAAGCGACGCTCGAGGAAGTCTTTGAACCCTTTTTAATTCAACGTGGGCTGTTGCAGCGCACCCCGCGCGGCCGTATTGCGACATCTCGTGCCTATGACCACCTTGGCTACGCCCTACCTAGCCATCTGACGAATCAGGAACAAAAGTTATTATGAGGCCTGTATGATCGAGGGAAATTTACGAGATGCCCCCTTGTCTGACGTGCTACAAATTGTGGTGTCCGGGCAAAAGTCGGGTGTGCTTACCCTGCGCAGGCGCTCGAGCCGGGCGCGTATTTACTTTGACCGCGGGCGCATTGAGTATGCCTATTTGCGGCCAGGGATTCACTTGGGTGAAATTTTAGTGCGCTTAGAGATGCTTACCCATGTTGAAGTGCAGAAAATTTTGCTCGAGCAGGACCGTGAAAATCCCGGTACGCCTCTTGGCCTCATGGCTGTTCAGCGTGGGTTTTTAAGCGATCAGGAGCTGCGCGACGCGCTGCAGGCTCAGGTTCTAGAGGCTCTAACCGAACTTATGACGTGGAATAGTGGCACGTTTAGCTTTTCAGAACGCCCGCAAGAAGCGTCTCAAGTACCTACCGCTCACACCTTAGACACCACAGTGCTCATGATGGAAGTGGTTAAACGCCTAGATGAGTGGCAATCAAGTAACATCAAGTCGTATATGCGTTTTGAAAAAGTGGGCGACCCTACCAAGGTAGAGGTTCCCGAAGGAGGCTGGGAAGTCTTAGGTTTGCTGGATGGCAAGCGCAGTACGTCAAGTGTTGCTGCTGAGCTCGAGCTACCGGAGCGGCAGGTTTACCGTATTTTCCAAGACCTGCTTGACCGACACTTAATTGCGCCAGTCCCGCACGAAATAGAAGACCCGCTGGTGCTAGTTTTTTCTGCTAGTGAAGCCATGCAACGGCTTATGCGTTTGTCACTTCAGCGGGCGTCACTTCGGGTGGCAACAGCCTTAGAAAGTGATAAAGCCACTGAGCTCATTGATAAATATCATCCTAAAGCTATTGTCATTGAAGACATTCATGGTGAAGGCTGGGAACTGGTACGTGAATTGCGCAAGCTACCTGCCCAAGGTCACTTACCTATTTTGGTGTTAAGTAGTGACCAGAACGATGGTCTACTAGGGCGCATGCGCAGACCTAAAGCAACCGTGCTCGAGAAACCCTTTTTAGAGATTGAATTTCAGCAAGCTGTGACCCAACTCTTGGGGCGCAGTCTCTAACTAGGTTGATGCAAAGATGCCAACTTCCCAGCGTTGCTGTAAATATGTAAGACGATGACGCCTGTAACAATACCAGTTGGGGCAATAACACAATAAGTTGATACGTTTTAAGCTTATCTGATGTTCTTTAAGGCAACGCCACTATAAAATAAGATTGATGCAGTTGGCATCTAAATTTGTGTGAGACGATGGTTTTATGAACGTGATTAAGACTTTGGTTTTATGAACGTGATTAAGACTTTGACACTTACGTCACCAGGGTGAGTTCAACCTCAAGCGTGTATCTTCTACATCAACAGCGGTTCCTCATGATGTTGATGCAATCAGCACCCTCAAATGTGGTCTCAACACCATCACCCTTGACGACTACGCGGGCTGTCATTGAGATCATCGCCGCTTCTCACTTTCTTGAAACACGCCTTTGCACATGAATGACTCGTAATAGCACCTTGTAAAACTGCTGTTCGTATCAAGTAGGTTTTGTACCGAGTGCTGCAGCTCGAGCAGGTGCTACTAAGTTATTCAAAAAAAATGCATGGATGCGGTCATCATCTGACAGCTCAGGATGAAACACAGTTGCCATGGCTCTATCTTGCATAACCATGATAGCGTCGCCGTTGTACTCAGCGAGAACTGTGACGGTATTAGCAACATGGACAATGCGCGGCGCGCGAATAAAAATGGTGTGGAAGGGAGTGCGTACAGAGGCATCAGCCCGTTCATCTTTGGGGGTTGCAACAGAAGGATGAAGCGGCACATCTACTTCAAACGAAGCTACCTGACGCCCGTAAGCATTGCGTGACACAGTCATATCAATGAGGTTTAAGCGCAACTGGTCAGGGCGGTCTTCAATGCTGCTAGCAATGGTGATTGCACCCGCACAAGTACCCCAAATTGCAGCACCGGCGTTGTAAAACTCAGCCAACGCAACATCAAAACCGTAATTGACAATAAGCTTGGCCATCGTGGTAGATTCGCCGCCCGGAATAACTAAGCCGTGTAGTCCAGTTAAATGCTCGGGTAAGCGCACTTCACGCACCTGCGCCCCAAGGCGCTCGAGAGCTTGCTTGTGTTCCCGAAACGCACCCTGCAAGGCAAGTACACCAACTTGCAGAGGTTGCTGGCTGAGCTTGTACGCTGACGCTGTGTTGGGTTGAGCTAACAAATTAAACTCCTTGATGGCGAGATAGCTATAGCAGTTGTACGAGATGCTGTTAGGGACGACTCATGTTGAATAGTGGAGTTAAGAAAAGGCAAAAGGGGCGATTTCATCGGGTGCACCTTAGTCTCACGCCAACGCATATATCACGACATCGTCAGGTTGCTACTAAACTTGATGATACCCTCAAAAAGATATAAAACTTACACAGGTGGCATCTAAATTTGTGTGAGGCAACACTTTCATCAGTGCGTCTAGGACGTTGACACGTGTATCACCAAGCTGAGTTCAACCTCGAGTGTATAACTCCTGAAATACATAAACACAACTAAAGTCATCCAACCTAAGATTTATGCAACCTAAGACTCATCCAACCTAAGATTCATTTGGTGCAGCATCAACAGGCTTGCTGAGTGCAAATTCTTGTTTAATACCTTGCTCTAAACCATCAGCAAATACAAGGGCAAGATTATCAATGTGAATGTCCCAATCGAACGTCATGTCGCTAAGGTAAGTCATCACAGCCGGTAAACTCTCACTGGTTACGTCACCTTGGGCAAGGGTTATGTGGGGGACCCACGCTTCTGGGTGATAATGCAGATTGCTGGTGTAAGCGTGCCCAACTAGCTTGGACCATAACAGTTCATGGTGATGTGATAGTACAGTGTTACGCACCATCGCCAGATAAACAATGGGGCTGGGGGCTGCAAAGACACCCAAACCAGACACTCGTGCGGTGAAAGGCGGTAAATCTGCCGCAATTTCGGCGAGACGGGTGAGGATGTCATCGTCGTAGCGCTCAGCA
>JBCCOX010000379.1:0-5367 GCA_039025155.1 Deinococcota bacterium
GGGACTAGCTGGTGCTGAACGCATCTTGGCACTCATGCAAGAAAGGACCGAGTTAGATGAAAACGCCGCCGGGCACAACGCTGAGGTGGTTGGCGAACTGGTCTTTGACAACGTCAGTTTTAGTTACGAAGGTGAAGGCGGTAAACAAACCCTCCGCAACGTGTCGTTTCGCGCAGCGCCAGGCACAACGGTGGCGATTGTGGGGCAGACAGGTTCTGGCAAAAGTACCATCACCAAGCTCGTTAACCGCATTTATGATGTCACCAAAGGACGCATTTTAATTGATGGCGTCGACGTGCGCGATTGGCAGTTAGGCGTGTTGCGGCAGCAAATTTCAGTCATTGAGCAGGACATCTTTTTGTTTTCACGCTCCGTTGCTGAAAACATCGCGTTTGGTCTAGGCGATGACGCCAGTAGAGATGATATTGTGCAAGCGGCCAAAGCTGCCCAAGCACACGACTTTATTTTGGGTTTTGCGGATGGTTACGAGACGGTTATTGGCGAGCGCGGCGTCACCTTATCCGGCGGTCAGCGGCAGCGGCTGGCTATTGCTAGAGCGCTCCTCACCGACCCACGAATTTTAATTTTGGATGATTCCACCAGCGCCATTGATAGCGCCACCGAAGACGCTATTCAACGGGCCATTAACCGCGTGCTAGAAGGTCGCACGACGCTGATGATTACCCACAGGTTGTCGCAGATTCGCGGTGCAGATTTGATTCTAGTTGTTGATCACGGACAAATCATTGACCAGGGTGGGCATTACGAGTTGCTCGAGCGTTGCCCCCTCTACGCCCGCATTTTTGCCAAGTACGACTAATTACATGATTCATTTAACCAAAGGAGGCTAGCTCATGGGATTCCTCATGGATGGCATCGCCGCTGAAGCCTATGACCGCAACTATAGCGACGCACAACTATTACGCCGTATTCAAAGCTATTTTCGCCCTTACTGGGCGATGATGATTTTTGTCGCCGTGATGATTTTTGCTGACGCCCTCATGGGTGCACTGCTACCTATTTTGCTAGCGCGTGGGTTGGATGTGCTAGGTGATACGCCCACGGAGCTTGGACCCGTCTTGTGGCAGCGTACGGCTTGGTTACTGACCGCTGTGCTGCTCGCTGGTGTGCTAGCATGGGTGTTCAACTTTTTTCGGCAGTGGTACACGGCCAAAGCAGTTGGCAATGTGGTGCTAAATTTACGAGAAGATGCATTTGATGCCGTGCTCGAGCGCGACATGTCCTTTTACGATGAGTTTTCCACAGGACGGGTTGTGAGCCGCGTAACCTCCGACACCCAAGATTTTGCTACTGTCGTCACCCTCACCCTTAATTTGATGAGCCAAGTTTTACAAGTTGGCATTATCATCGGTGTGCTGTTTTATATCAACAGCAGGCTAGCGCTGATTGCACTCATTATTGCGCCGTTTATTGTCGCTGCAGCACTCGCCTTCCGGCACATTGCCCGCCTCACCACCCAACAAGCGCGCCGCGTGGTTGCCGAGGTGAACGCCAACGTGCAAGAGTCCGTTACCGGTATTTCTGTCGCCAAAGCCTTTCGCCAAGAGCAGACCATCTATAAAGAGTTCAACCGTGTGAACGCTCAGTCGTATACCCTCAACCTGCGTCAAGGCTTAGTCTTCAGCGGCATCTTCCCTATTTTGGGAACCATTGCTGGCGTTGGCACGGCTTTGGTTGTCTACTTTGGTGGGCGCAGCGTGGTGACGGGCTCAGTTACGCCCGGCGAGTGGTTTTTGTTTGTTGAGGCTGTGGCGTTGTTTTGGTTTCCACTTACCAGCATTGCCTCATTTTGGAGTCAGTTCCAGCAGGGGTTATCTGCTAGTGAACGTGTGTTTGCCCTAGTAGACGCTGAACCCCGTGTAACCCAAACAGGAGATGAGACACCTAGCGACCTCGCTGGGCGGATTGAATTTCGCAACCTCGACTTTCGCTACACCGAGCAAGAGCAAGTGTTGCAAGGGTTTAATCTCACCATAGAAGCTGGTGAAACGGTGGCGTTAGTTGGTCACACAGGTGCAGGTAAATCTAGTTTAGGCAAGCTGGTAGCGCGGTTTTACGAGTTTCAAGGTGGTAACTTATTTATCGACGGGCGCGATATTCGTAACTTTAACTTGGCAGCTTACCGCCGTTACTTGGGTATTGTGCAGCAAACGCCGTTTTTGTTTGCAGGTACGGTTGGCGACAATATTCGCTACGGCGTACCAGATGCAAATGATGCCGCCGTCACTGCTGTTGCTAAACGCATTGGTGGTGGTGACTGGCTCGACGCGCTCCCCAACGGCCTCGAGAGTGATGTGGGTGAAGGCGGCAGAGCTATCTCCATGGGTCAACGTCAACTGGTTGCCCTTGCCCGCGTGCTGCTACAAGACCCACGCATTCTCATTCTGGATGAAGCTACCGCCAGCGTTGACCCCCTCACGGAAGCACAAATTCAAGAAGGTCTAGACGTCGTCTTGCGCGAGCGCACGGCGATTGTGATTGCCCACAGGCTTTCCACCATTCGCAGCGCCGACCGTATCATTGTGCTGCGCAAAGGTGAGGTTATTGAGGAAGGCAGTCACGACGGACTGCTAGCACAAGGCGGGCATTATGCGGAGCTTTACAACACCTATTTCCGCCATCAGTCGCCAGATTATGAGCCGGAGGCAGTGAGTGTTTAAGATAACGCTAATTGGCTCGAGCCACTACACCCTTTAATAAACTCGATCTGATGGAAACTTGTTCACACATTTTATCGAGAGCTGTCATTATCTCTGAACAACATTTACTTGTAGCTAAAGCCCTGAATTCATCAAATACGTTTCTGCCTGGTGGACACGTTGAACTAGGTGAAAGTATTCCTAAGTCCCTAGAGCGAGAACTAAAAGAAGAACTCAACGTCGATGTGTCAGTCAAAGATTATTTAGGTGCAATAGAACATCATTGGAGTAGCAGTGATACTCAGCATTACGAAATCAATCACTGTTTTCGTGTTGAATGTACAAGCTTGCACCCCAAGACTGCTGTTAGATCAAACGTAAATCAATCTGAGCTTTCATTGGCTTCATGTTGATAGCTTGGTGTCTTAGAATCTTCAACCAGTGCCACTTCAAAAGCTTGTTCCCAAGCTTGAACATAACCCTCAAAGTATCTGGTGGGCATCCACTTTGTGAGTTCAATATGTCTAACTACTGGCAAAGCAAGACGATCAAACTAAGAGCTTTAGAGGCATCAGATTTAGATTTTTTCATTGCTCTAAATCAAGATACACAACGTTCGCAATTTATCGACTGGCTCAGACCTCCACGCTCCACCATCGCAATTGAACATTGGCTCAAAGAAAAAGCTCAACAAAATATGCAAGATTTTCAATATCAATGGATGATCGAGTCACTTGAAGGGCAAACAGTTGGTTCAATTGTTACACATAGCTGTGATAGTCGAGCAGGCACATTCAGCTATGCTCTTGATGTTTTAAACAAATTCCAACGCAGAGGCTATGCATCTGAGGCAATCAAGCTGATCTTAAACTACTATTTTCAAGAACTGCGCTTTCAAAAAGTCACCGTTGCTGTGCACAGTAATAACGTGGCGTCGATAGAGCTCCATCAACACCTTGGATTTCAGCATGAAGGTCGTCATCGGCGGATGGTCTTTAGTGAAGGTACTTACTATGACTTGGAGTGGTTTGGGCTCACTACTGAGGAGTATTTTCAATCCCAAAACGCACTCAAACTATGATTGACTGTGGTCCAAGACTGGGAAAACTATCTTTACATCAGTTTTCTAGGGCAACTTGCAAACATGGCCTAGGAACGTGTTTAAGCGCAACCCCAATTCAAGCAGGCTTGTTTAAGCAAAATGTGCTTCTAGAGACGCAACACGGTGAGTGGATTTTTAGAGGTTGCTCGCATTACAGTTGGCAGTTTCCAAAAGAACGCTTTTTTGCTAATTTCATTGCAGAACAAACCAACTTACCCACACCTAGACCTTATCTGATAGATACGAGCCTAGAACATTTCCATTACGATTTTGCACTCATGCCCAAAATGCCCGGGATTCAGTTAAGTGACCAGTCGTTGCTCGAGTCTCTTTCAGACGATGATTTTAAGAAAATTGCTTATGAGCTTGGTCAAACACTGCGTAAACTACAGACTTTCCAAGCGCCCTTTTATGGGGAATATGATGAGTTTACGAATACAGTCGTGCCTTACAAAGAGAGCTATGATCAACAGCTCCTTCAAAAAGTTAGGGCGTTGATTGAGGCATCAAATGTTACTCACCAAACCATTTCAAATGATGAAGAACGCAAGCTAATGACAATCTTCCAAGCGCACCTGAAACACGTTACAAGTTCATTTCCTGTCATTACGCTTCAAGATTACAAAGCTGATAACACATGCGTTATGAAAGTAAACAGTGATTGGCAGGTGACAGGCATCTTTGACTTAATGGAAGCCCGATTTGGTCATCATCTTGAAGACTTACCAAGACAACATGCAACGTATATAGATGCTCAGCAATTAGATTTAGCTGACGAATTTTTATTAGTGTATGATCTTGCAGAAAGTGATTTACCTCTTTTAAATTGCTTTATCATCATTGATCGTCTTATCGTGTGGGAATATATGTGTAGAAATATTGACGCTTGGAAAGAAAAACCGTTCTCGAAGTGGGTGCAGAAGTATTGCTTAACCAACCTATCGTTGTTTAAATAGTGCTGTAGAGGAGTGTGTTAATTTTAAAATATTCTAATATAAGCTATTAAAATTTTAATTCATAAAATGAGAGTCAGAATAGCTTGTTTATTTGTCTTTGCATAGTAAGATTAACTGGCGATGCTTTAGTAAAAAAATCATTACATATACTACTAGGTTGGCGTGTCTTTGTACGTTATAGTTAGTAAACCTCACTACATTTTGGCATCTGAGACCTTCGTGCATCTGTTGCTTGCAAGTACGTCAATTGATTAGATACTCAAACGCATCTTCATAGATACTAGGTCAGGCTAGGTAGCTTTTGTTGTCGGCAGGTTCGTTTGCATCGTTCTCGTACTCGTTCGTAGGTCGGTGCTAGCCACAGGCACTGAAAACATGCTATGGTGCGGCGCTAGAAGAAGTTTTTGGCGGGTTTAGGGTCTGGTTTTCATCTAAAAATACAAGCCCTTTTACATCCACTGTATTTACAAGACATTGATCACAACAGTTATTTTAAAATCATTGACGTGTAGTTTAGTTTTAGTAAAAACAAGTAACACTCTCGCCAATTAGCATTAAACGCACACCTCTCGGACGCAAAACTCGTAGCTAGACAGGCAAGCTGTGCTGAACTCACTTAGGGACACAACACCTCAGTAGCTTGCCGCAA
>JBCCOX010000380.1:0-5314 GCA_039025155.1 Deinococcota bacterium
ATGAAAATTCAAACTGAGGCCCTTAAACAAGTTCACTTTGGTGACATCACCTTAATTGGCGGTGGGCAAGACGGCAACGGGCAGAGTAGTACAGGTATTGCCAACGTGCTCAAAGAACTTAGCGTGGGCATGGCCGGCGCGAGTGCCATTGGGCAGCAACTTGGGGTGCCGTTTTTGCAGCCTCGAGCCCCATCTTCAGAACCTCACCAAAACACCACAAATAACGCGCCACCACTGGTTAATTTGGACTAAGTTGCGCCCTTGCCCTTAGCTAGGGGCGTTTTACTGGACAAGCTAGTTTGGTGAAAAAGCTTAGCTACCCTCAATAACTGCGCTGAGTTTTGCGAGTTGCGGCAGCATGTTACATGTCTGGAGTTGCTCGAGCACCTTGTTCGCCTCTAACTTCATGCCAGGAACATGCTTCCCCTGAGCCTGCTGCTCGAGCGCACTTGTAGCAATGCGCAGGGCAAGTGGCAGGTGGGGTGCAACGCTGGCATCGTCATAGGCGTCGGCAAAACTGTGGGCAACGTCTGGTACTTTGGGTGCGCGGGTGAGTGCCGCCGTAGCGCTTGCAAACTTGGCTCGAGCGCTGCCAACTCGGTCAACACTGGGCTGGGCGCGGCTTAGCGCACGGCTTACCAAGTCGTAGCTTTTATTGGGGTTTTTCCAAAGTGCGTGCGCGTGGGCCAGTGCTGCCAGCGGTGCAATGGTGAGGCGTTTGTCCCGAAAAAACTCGGTTAAGCCGAGGCCTTTACCCAAAGATTCAATGGCCTGCTCGAGCTGCAAGTTATCTAGGGCAAGTTCACCTAGAGCCGTATGAGCAGCTATGGCGAGGCCGCCATCGCGCGTTGTCTCAGCGGATTCAAGGGCCTTGCTAAACGCCTCATGAGCGTCTTCGCTGTAGCCCAAGTAGCGTTGGGCGTTGCCAAGCTGTAAGTGGGCATAACCTGCCTCAGCAAGCTTGTCGTGACTATGCGCAGAATGCTGGCTGAGCATTCGCTGAAGACCTGCTTCTGCGTCGCTAAGGTTGCCCAAGCGAATGAGACAAGCAGCTACTCGAGCCTCCACGGCAATAACCTCAGCCTCAGTTAGCTGTTCAGACGCCAACCAATGCCTTGCAACTTGTACGCAAGCGTCTAACTGCCCCAACTGCCAAGCCCAGCTTAGGAGCTGCTGAGCCTCGTCACTAGCTAACCTGTCAGCATTCAGATACGACTGCAAGTATGTGGCAAACTGGGCACCGGTCTCACGGTGCTGGCGGCTGTTCCACGAGGCTTGAAATTGAGCTTCCGGCACGTCTTTAGCCTATCGCGTTAGCGCAAAACAAAGGTGAGTTGCCACAACGCAAAGCATTTCCATCTGGAGTGGCTCCAGCAACTTCAGATGCGAGCTATGCGAGTCGAAATGAACCCACTAAGTATGTGGGAACTTCTCTTGGAATTGTTGCCACAAGGCTTTGCTACAGCCACACGCCAACCTTAGGCTGTACTACGGCGGCACAACCCCACAACCGTTAGCGTAATGACCATGACCAATGCACTTATCATCGGTGCAAGTGGCGGAATTGGTAGCGCCCTTGCTGGACAGCTCAAAAACAGCTATAGCCTCTTTTTAGTGGGGCGTGATACAGCTAAACTCAAACGCCTTAGCGACAGTAGTGGCGGGCGGGCCATTCCAACAGATGTCGCTAGTGAGCTCGAGGTTCAAGCGCTTATGGCTGATTTGCCTCAACTTGATCTCATCATTTACAGTGCCGGTGACATTCAACCTGAGCCGCTCAAAATTGCCACCAGTGAGCACTGGCAGCGGGTGCTAGATGCTAACCTCACAGGCTTGTTCTACACGCTTAAACACGGTGATGCCAAGCTCAACAAGGGCTCGAGAATCTATGTGCTTGGGGCCAGACCCAACTTGGTCACCTACCGCAGTTTTGGGATTTATGCTGCGACTAAAGCCGCTGCTGCCAGCCTTGTTCAGGTGGCTGCTATTGAGATGAAACGCAAAGCTAACTTTACGCTAGTGCTTCCCAAAGCCGTTGACACGCCATTTTGGGAAAACGTTGGCAAACCGCCAGCAGATGCCCTGTCTGCAGAGGATGTCGCCAGCGCGATAGTGAGCAGTTTGGAAGGCGACCCTCAAGATGAGTTGTTAGTGGGCTAAACGTTCACCCTTGTGGCTTAATGCATGTAGGTTTCGTTAGGTCCCCACGGTCAGCTAGGTAGGCAGCGCGTATACTAAAAATACTGTGAACGTTACAGCAACAACACTCGAGAAACTTGACTTTTCTAAAGTCCTGAACGCACTGGCAGAACGCGCTAGCAGCAGTCTAGGGCGGGAGCGTGCGCTTAAATTGCGCCCCACGACTGACCGCGACTGGATTCATCTGCAGTGGCAGCGCACCGAAGAAGCTTTAACAGGCACGCCTCTTTCACTCGGCGGCGTAAACGACATTCGCCCGCTACTTACGCGCGTTGAAGATGGTGACTTGCTCGACGGCAAAGAACTATTAGAGATTGCCTACACCATGGACGCTTCTGGCACTATTAAGCGGGCTATTTTAGCGTCTGAGCGCCCCTTGCTGAGCGCTATGGCTGAGCAGCTTGGCAGTTTTGACGGTGCGCTGCGGATTGTCCGTGAACAACTTGACCCACAAGGCAAGGTGCGCGATAATGCCACGCCCAAATTGCGCGATATTCGCCGCCGTTTGCACCCTTTGCGCGGGCGCATTCGTGAGCAACTACAAAAGTTGCTCGAGCGCCATAGTGACGCCGTGCAAGACGCCATCATCACCTTACGGCGCGACCGTTATGTGATTCCTATTCGGGCTAACGCCCAGCACCGCGTGCCCGGCATTGTACTGGACAGCTCAGACTCGGGTGCAACCGCGTTTGTGGAACCGCAATCTGTTGTACCCCTGAACAACGAACTCGCCCTTTTAGAGTTTGAAGAACGTGACGAAGTGCGGCGCATTCTTATCAGTTTAGGGCAGCGCCTAGCTTACGAACCGGGGCTTTCAAGCAGCCTTGAAACCCTAGCTGAGCTGGATGTCATTGCTGCGAGTGCCCGCCTTGCCAAAGCGTGGCAGCTTACCTTACCGGCATTTAACGACACCAGTAGTGTCAACCTCAGCGATGCAAGACATCCGCTGATTGAAGGCTGCGTGCCCAATAGCTTAGGGCTTAGTCAAGACGCCCGTCTGCTTATTTTAAGTGGCCCCAACGCTGGCGGTAAAACCGTTCTTCTAAAAACCCTAGGGCTTGCTTTACTCATGGGCTACAGCGGTCTGTTTGTGGCAGCTAAAGAACCGTCTCTGCCTCAAGTAGACGCCTTACTCAGCGACATTGGCGACGAGCAAAGTATTGAAGCCAGTTTGAGCACCTACGCTGGCCACCTCACCAATTTGCGGGCCGTGCTCGAGGTTGCCAGTCGCAACGTGGTGGTACTCATTGATGAACTTGGCTCGGGCACTGACCCCACCGAGGGCGCAGCACTATCCCAAGCCATTTTAGAAGCGCTACTCGACAAAGGCGCACTTGGGCTAATTACTACCCACCTTGCACCCCTAAAAGCCTTTGCAGCCGATACCGAGGGCGTGCAAAACGCAGCCATGCGCTTTGATGTGGCGCAGTTACGCCCTAAGTATGAACTGCTTATGGGGCAACCGGGGCGCTCTTATGCGCTGGCGATTGCAGCGCGGTTAGGTCTTGCTGAGGGTATTTTGACTCGAGCTGAAACGCTTTTAAGCAGTGAGGCAAGTGACCTCGAGGGATTGCTTGAAAGCTTAGAAGCTGACAAAGAACAGCTCGAGCAAAACATCGCTAATGCCAACGACGCCCGCGACCAAGCCATCCGCGAAGCTGAGTTACTCCGCACCCAAATCAACACCCTGCGTACCAAAGAGCAGGATGTTATGGCTGCGGCGGCTGAACGTGCTGATGCCATGTTACAAGACACCTTGCGGCAAGCCAAAGAACTCAAAAAAGTTGCCACGACCGACAAAGATCAACGTGGTAAAGCCCTCGAAGACATTCAAAGCCTCCGCAAAGATGCGCAAAAGACGGCTCAAAAATCATCCCGTAAAGGCTCACGAAAATTATCCCGCAACACATCAGGGGGAGGCCGTCAAGCCAGCAAACCCAAGATTCAGGTGGGTACAACCGTTTATGTTGAGGCCTACGACGCTTCCGGCCCCGTCGTTGAGCTGCGCGGTGAGGATGTTGCGGTGCAGTTGGGGCTTCTGAAAGTCACCGTTCCAGTTGCAGAGGTGAACCCCAAACAGGCCAAACAAGCCCAGCCCGACTACGGTTTTGCAGCACCTAGTTTGGGCCAGTTTGAGCGCGAACTAAACATTCGTGGTGAACGAGTAGAGCAGGGGCTCGAGAAAGTCCGTGACTTTTTACTTGAGGCACGCTCACTCAAAGTCACGCCTGTGCGTATCTTGCACGGCAAAGGCACGGGAACCCTGCGTGACGCTGTACGCAACTACCTCAAAAGTGACAGTGCCGTCACCCGTTTTGAAGACGCTATTCCTTATGAAGGTGGCCACGGTGTGACCGTTGCCCATCTACGCCTTTAGGATAGCTACATCTCGCTAAGTCTGATGTCTCTAATACTTTTGATTCCGGTTGGAACGGCATAAAGCCCGCAGGAGTTGATAAAGTGTTTAATCAGAATCGGTATCACGGCTGTCTCTAGGCAAGTTGTTTGGCTGCGTGCGTGCTGCCCAAGCAACTTGTCGCCACAGACCACGCACCGCAGCAAGGTCACGGGCGGTCATGGTGGTACTGTCGAACACACGCCGAAAGAGCGTCATGGCGCTTGCTTCTCGTTGAATATCGGTGTAGCCAATGAGGTGTAACACATCCTTCAATTGGCGATACATGCTTTCCATATCGGCTCGAGGTAATCGGGGTGCGTGCTTGTCTACATCTTCTGCTGATGTCTCTACTGAATCAGTACGACTCACAAACCACTCGTAAGCCATCACGTGTACAGCTTGCGCTAAATTAAGCGAGGCATAATCGCCCGTAGGAATAGTGATATAAGCTTGGCAGTGCTGTAAATCTTCGTTGGATAAGCCAAAGTCTTCAGGTCCAAAGACCAGCGCAGTTGCATCATGTGGAAAGGCTTGGGTAGCTTCTCTGGGGGTGTACACTGGGTCTTCAGCAACCCTCGAGCGGGCGGTAGTCCCCAGTGCTAACTGACAGCTAGCAAGTGCCTCTGGCAAACTATCACAGATGACGGCCTCATCTAGCACATCTGCTGCATGAGAGGCTAGCGCGTAAGCATTTGCGTCCAACTTACAACGTGGCGC
>JBCCOX010000381.1:0-5297 GCA_039025155.1 Deinococcota bacterium
ATACGGAATCCGCTTGTATCCCGAATAATGCCTAAAGGCATCATTACGTCCACCACGGATTCCGTAACTTATCCTACCTGCTCTGGCAGGGGTTGATTCTTCGAGAATCAACCGGATTTGGTATAAGAGGTAGATGTAGATGATGTATGTATTCAACAAAAAGGCGAGTAGGATGGTTGCCTACCCGCCTCAGTCTTCAAGGATTAATTACTGACAGTCAGGATTGGTGACAAGCTCGAGCGGCACGGCTACAACAACTGTCTCGTCAGATGCGCCGTTTTCAAGAATATCTGCTGCTGCCCGAATGGACTCAGCACCTAAGTCTGAAGGAAGTTGGGCTACGGTAGCTGCCATGCGGCACTCATTGACGGCTGCTACCGCATCATCCGTTGCATCAAAACCAACGATGATAATATCCCGCCCAGACGCTTCAACGGCTTGCAGCGCGCCCAGTGCCATTTCGTCGTTGTGGGCAAACAGCGCGGCAATGTCTGGCTGAGCCGTGAGAATGTTTTCCATCACCGTGAGGCCTTCTGCACGGCTAAAGTTAGCTGTTTGACGCGCGACAACCTCTAACTCAGCACAAGATTCACTGAGGTAGTCATTAAAGCCTTGCCCGCGTTCATTGGTGGCAGACACACCGGGGATGCCTTCAAGCTCCACCACTGGGCCGCTCCCCATAAGCGCGCCACAAATGTACTCCCCAGCAGACGCACCCCCTGCAATGTTGTCGGAGGCGATACTGTAGGCAATCACA
Organism: Deinococcota bacterium; assembly: GCA_039025155.1. Lineage (GTDB taxonomy): Bacteria > Deinococcota > Deinococci > Deinococcales > Trueperaceae > JBCCBI01. The sequence goes on from JBCCOX010000381.1 coordinate 758, forward strand.
CCACCAGAAATCCCCCGGTCAACAGCAATCACGGGGATGCCTGCTTCGTTAGCAGCAAAGACCGTCGGCACAACTGCATCTGAATCCGTGGCGTTGATAACAAGCACGTCCACGCCACGTTGTAGCAAGTCCTCAATATCTGAAATTTGCGTGCTGATGCTGTTTTGAGCGTCTGTTACTAAAAGCTCAAAGCCCAGCTCCTCAGCAACCGCTTGCGCGCCATCTTGTAAATCCACAAAAAAGGGATTGTTGAGGCTCGAGATTGACAGCCCTACCGTCTGCGCGTTTGCACTTAGACACAATGCCAACATAGCCACCATGATTAGCTTCCGCATAGTTTGCCTCCTTTTAGTTAAGCACTCCCCTAGCTATTGAACGTGCTTAAGTAAGGTGATTGCTTAAGGTCGTCCACAAGCATGTTCTGGAGGTACTTAAAGTTGTTGTGATACAGATTGAATTGTACCTTGGATTGAGGTTCGTTTGCTTGCAGATGTTACGCGAAGTCACTAACATCCTTTAACCAAGACCTAACACGCTAGCGCTACAAAGATTGAATCTCCCACAACTCGACCACCATATCGGATGCATAATCCCTTGGGTCAAAGTCATCAACTTCGCGGGCTGCTAGCCCTACCCGTTCAAAGAGGTCTTCAATCGTTCGTGACGAGTGGTGCTGCGCTTCGCCCATTGTCTGGTACAAGTACACTGCTGAAGGCAAAATCACTGGATAGCCCATCTCATAAAGGGCGTAAGCTTTGCCTTGTCTAAGGTTGTCCAAAACATCAGCCTCTATTTGGTGAATGGTGTTGTCTTGGTACGTCAAATCAACCTCAAAGTGAAACGCAAAATGGTCTCTTAAATAACCTTGGTCGCTCAAAAACTCACCAACTTTAGTGATGCCTACTTTGAGGGTGTTGAGGTCGGTAGTTGTCTCGAGCTTCTCAGGTAGCTCGAGTCCCACGAACGCTTCAACCTGAGCAAAAAATGCCTTCCCCACGTCTTTGGTAAATAACCGCCGCGTTCGTTCAACAGAGGTTTCAAAGGCATCTGCATGAGTTGCAATGTGCTCAAACGCGCTTCTATAAAATGCATACGAAAACGCATCAAACTCGCCGGATTCCAAGTTGGATGGCGTGCCTGCAACCAAGGCATCAAAAACCTCCATGCGTGCGTCTTTGGAAAACACCGTTTGAATGTAAGTTTGAAAGTAGGCTCGAGCCTCTGCCTGCGAGGGTGACTTAGGCAAAGTGGCATGCGTTTCTGTAATTGCCTTCGCCATAAACGTGGCTAGCTCGTGACCAATCGGCCACCAGTCATAAAAATCTTGGTAAGGATGGTCTTGGACAGCTTTGGCTAAACTGGTTTCTGCTGAGGGTGTCATCGTTAAATTTTACAGCAGCTAGCACCTAGTTAAGTGCAACTGCAAGCGGAGACCTTGATATTACAAGCAACACCATTACAACAATAATTGTCGTCATCTAATGTGTTATACGAAATCCGCTCATATCTCGAATAATGCCTAAAGGCATCATCTCGTCCAGCGCGGATTTCGTAGTGTATCTTACCTGCTCTGGCAGGGGTTGATCCCTTCGGGAATCAACCGGATTTGGTATTATTAGCGTGTTACCACCTAAAAAGCCGCCCCAGCATAGGCTCGAGCGACTCTTTAAGTTCACCGTTACAAACGGCTTTAATAATGGTCGGGGTGACTGGATTTGAACCAGCGACCACTTGACCCCCAGTCAAGTGCGCTACCAGGCTGCGCTACACCCCGAAACCTTGTTGGTTAGCAACTTTGGGTGGTTAAGACCAAAGTGCTTATAGAGAGTATCACATATTGTTAGCTGAGGCAGTTATACGCCAGCATCTCTAATTTCTGAGTTGCACATTGAGTGCCCGAAGTTGATCGGGGGTAATCCAGAAACGTTTGTTACACCACTGGCAGATGGCTTCTGCGCCGCCGTCTTCAGCAATCATGGCCTCGCGCTCAGCCTCGTCAAAATAGCTAAGTGCATGTAAAATCCGCTCTTCGGTACACGAGCAGGTGAAGGACAATGGGAAGGGGTCGGCGCTTAACAGTTGGAACTCGAGCCCCCAACAAAGGTCCCGCACGATGTCTTCCAGTGCGCGCACTTTCATAGCATCCGTTAGACTGCTGTGGGCGCGAATGTTAGCTTCTAGCAAGTCAAGTGCTGCTGGGTCAGCATCGGGTAGCGCTTGAAAAATAATACCGCCAGCTTGAAACACCCCTTCTGTCTCGAGGTAGACCCCAAGTAGCACAGCCGAGTTAATCTGCTCGGAGTTGGCTAAAAACACACTCACATCCTCAGCAATTTCGCCTGTCATTAAAGGCACGCTGCTCACATAAGGCTCACCTTTAGGTGCCATCGTGCGAATGACCTGAAAGTCACCATCTCGACCAACCGCAGCACCTACGTTCAGCTTACCGTCCTCACGTAGTGGCACGGCAATGTCTCGGTTGCGGACAAAACCGCGCACATGTCCGTCTAGCCCAGCTTCTACGGTGATGCCGCCTAGCGGGCCGCCACCATCTATCCGCAAGGTGATGCCGTCTTGCGGCGTTTTAAGAAGCACATGGCTGAGTAGCGCCCCGGCGGTTAAACTGCGCCCTAGCGCGGCGGTTGCTGTAGGGCTTGTATTGTGTTTGGTGCGGGCAACTTCCACCAGTTCAGTGGTGTCTGCAGCGACTACACGAATGCCGCCATTGGCAGCTAATCCACGAATTAAAAATGACATACTTACAATCCTTCTTTGAATAATGAACCTATCAACGTCTTGGTTAATGCCGCCAAAGGTCGTCCAAACATACGCATTGATGCCATCAACACAGGTCGTGATACACGTGTTGGCATTATCTTTGTGATTATTTGGAGAACAAATACCGGTCTAACTCAAACGTTCTTCGTCGTAAACCTAAGCTCGAAAAACCATCCACAAGATGATTGATTGTTGCTAACAGATGCTTGACGCTAGATCACACGCCAAACGACTTAACACTACTCCTTTTACGAGCTTATGACCGTGTTGTGTGATAATGCGAGATTGCAGATTTAGCGACCATCCATATCACGAGCTTGAGGTGGGAAGTTCGTAGCGTTCAGCTAGGGCCTCGAGGCTAGCTTTGGGGACTAACTTGCTGACATCTGCCCCGTATTTGGCAAGTTCTTTAATGCGCGTGCTAGACACATACGACCAGCGCGTCGCTGTCATGATAAAGGTGGTTTCAACTGAGGCGTTCATCTGCCGGTTGAGGTGGGCCATCTGTAATTCGTACTCAAAGTCAGAAATAGCCCGAAGTCCTTTAACAATGACCCGCGCGTGAGCATGCCGCATGTACTCAACCAGCAAACCAGAAAAGGCATCACAAGACACGTTGTCAAAGTGACTTGTCGCAGTTGAGATCATCGCCAAGCGTTCCTCAATACTAAACGCATGCTTAGGCTTAAGTGGATTGTGAAGGACGGCAATAGTGACCTTGTCAAAAATACGACTTGCCCGCCGGGCAACGTCTAAGTGTCCGTTATGAAACGGGTCAAAACTGCCCGGGTAGACGGCGTGAACCATGTTGCTAGTGTAGCTCGAGGTGGCTAACAAACAGGTTTACAAACGCTTGCAGCGCACTACCCCTGTCAAATTGATCTCAACGTGCTTTTGATACTCCCAACATGTTCATAAGTCGGAATCGGTATGATGACACCAAGATACCGTCAGTAGCATCACACAAACTCACGGCGCGGCGTGCTCACTCAAAAAGTCCCGCACCCATGCCTCGTAACGCTCAGGGTTTTGATTCCAAGCTTCCCCGTGTTCTGCACCTTCTACCCGTTGATACGTGATGTTGTCGTTGGCAGCAGCCAGCACGTCACTTAAACTTACTGGCACGGTTGAATCGGCTGTACCATGAATCAGCAGCACAGGAAGCTCCACTTGGTCAATGGTTGTACGTTGGTCGAGGCTTTGCCAGTCAACACCAGAACGCACCCCAGACAGCCACATCGTCAACCGAGTAAGCGGTTTAGCTGCAAAGATATTGGAACGTACAGCCGCTGTTTCAAACACGGTTCTCGGGTCACTTAGTAGTGAATCTAAGATGATGGCGGTAAGGGCATCTGCTCGCTCAATCTCCCCTAGTTCTGACAAACGTTCTATGGTTTCCAGCGTGACAGCACCGCCCATCGAATAGGCATAAATAACAATCCGCTCAGCGCCCTGCTCCTGCAAAAACTCGAGGCCGGTTAGCGCATCTTGCCACTCACTAGCACCGTAGTGGAAAAATCCGTCTGGGCTCATCGGGCTTTGGTCGTGGTTGCGATAAGCAAGTGAGAGGACGGGATAGCCCATGTCTCGCAAGGTAGGCAAGATTCGCAGGGTCTCGAGGCGGCTCGAGCGACGCCTGCCGTGGAGCATCAGCACGGCAACGTCATCCTCACCTGAAAGGTCAGCGTCATCAGTAAGCCACCACGCATGGAGGGGGCCAATGTCTGCCTCGAGCTGCACCTCTGCAAACGCCAACCCATGA
>JBCCOX010000382.1:0-5293 GCA_039025155.1 Deinococcota bacterium
TCTAGCGTTGCCATGCCAATCGTCGCGTTAGGGTAGACACTGAGGTAAGGCGACCCCTGATCTGAAAAATTATCGAATGGTTCTAAGAAATTAGCGAGCGACGGTCCCCAAGTTTCAAAATAAATGGTCACATCCCAACTACCGGGGCTACCAATGCTTTCGGTGACAATTTTTTCGCGTAAGCCGCCGAGTGGATCATTGGTAAAAAAGACCTCGATACCTGTAAGCTCGGTGAACTCTTCAACGCTATCTGCCCAGGCCACAAACTGTTTTGCCGCTGGGCAACAAATTAAAAAGGTAAGCTCAGTACCTTCGTAGGGTTTACCCTCTAGCAGTCCGTAAGGTAGCTGAGCAACGGCAAAGCTTGGTACTACAAGAACAAAGACAAGACAAAGTTTCTTAAGCTGATCCATTTTGATAAGTTGATTCATAACTAGCCTCCTAGCAAGTGAACTGAATGATCTAGACGTATACATTTTGGTACCAATCCATGCTTTTAACCCATGCTGTCTCCTTTAGTCTCAAGTTATCAGATAGCATTTATAAAATAAGTATCTAGTGGTTAATATTTAACGAAAGATGTCTTGGTGCTCATTTAGGCTTAATGCCTCGAGCTCCTCATCTGTCGTTAAGACCATTTCCCCAAATTGACTTATGGTTAGAGCGGCCATTATACACCCGACCTCGAGCCCCTTCGCAAAATCACCGCCCAAGTAGCCATGCAATACGCCTGCTGCTAGCGCGTCACCTGCACCAATACGGTCAATCATCTCAACCTCTTTGGCAGGCGATTTGAGTATCTGCTGACCGTTCCAAGCCAAAATGCCCTGACCTGCACATGACATCACGATATATTTTGCGTTGGTTAGTTTGGCCAACTTGAGCAAGCTGTCATTAGCTGAAGCTGTACAGCCAAACACCCGCGCCGCATCTGCCCGACTACAAAATAAGAGATCAATATTCTCGATTAGAGGTGTAAGGACGGCCCTAGCATGAGCCAACGACCAAAGTTTTTCACGGTAATTGACATCAAAACTAATGGCAACGCCAACTTGTTTAGCTCGTGCAACAAGTTCAACCAACACAGTTCTGGTTTGGTCGGACAGCGCGGCCGTAATACCTGTTAGGTGAATAAGCCGCGTATCCAGCAGATACTCCCAGTTAACGTCATCTGGAGTTAGCTGGCTAAACGCACTGTATTGACGGTCAAAAATAACATTGGTGGCTCGAGGTTTAGCAGCGTATTCAACAAACAACGTTGCTAGGCGTTCATCTTTGCTAAAACACACCGCTGATGTATCCATGCCAGCTAACTTGTAGGCATTGAGCACGCGCTTGGCTAGAGATGTTTGGGGTAATTTACTGACCCAGCCAGTTTGCCAGCCTAAATGTGCCAGTGCGCCAGCTACATTACCCTCTGCCCCAGCTACAGCAAGGTTTAGGTTGGTTGCATGCTCGAGGTGTTCCCCAACGGGTACACTGAGCCGTAAATTCCCCTCACCAATCGTGGTGACATCAAACCGGGGCATTAACTTAGACCTGCTTCTTGCATACGCGCGTATATCCAGCGTTTTGCGTCAGAGACGATCTGTACAGCATTGGCGGCGTCATCGTTCCACATCTCGATCAAAAATCCGCCTGTGTAATTCATAGTGCCAAGCGTTTTAAACGCATCAGTAAACGGAACAATGCCTTCGCCGTAAGGCACACGCCGATACTCACCTAGCCTCGTATCTTTTAGGTGAACGCCGATGATACATCCCTCAGCTTGTTCAAGTTCCTGACAAACATCTAGCCCATTAGCCGCCAGATTGCCAATGTCAGGGTAAAGTTTGAGCCATGGAGAATTGATGTGCCGTATCAGACAACGTGCAGTTGCAAGCGATAGCACATCGTCACCATCCATGTTCTCGAGCCCTAGCATGACCCCTACTTGACTAGCCCAGATAGCACCTTGCTGCAGACCTTCTAAAAAATAATGCTCCGCCTGCGTATGGGCAGGTTCGTAAAACCGAAAGTAGCCAGGTACTTGCACAACTTTAATGCCAACACGAGCAGCTAGGTCAATAGCTTGGTGCAGGATGACTCGAGCCTTATCCCTCGTCTCTTGAACTACACTTCCCAGAGGATAGGTACGTAACGCGCTCAAAATAATGGCGTAGACCTGCACACCCGTTTCAAGTACGGCGTCCTGCAACTTGCGAATGTCTTGGCTTGACCAGTCTAAGCGCGCCAGCCGTTCACTTTCATCAATCGAGATTTCAATAAAGTCAAAACCCGCTTGGGCAGCTATAGAAAGGCGCTCGATCCAGCTTCCCTGCATCGGCAGAGCTTTTTCGTAAATGCCCAGTGGACGCGTCACGCGTTAACTCCAAACGTGTCCGTAATAGCAACTTGGAAAGCTTGCGCAGCTTCAGCAGGATTGTTTGCTTTGGCAATAGCCCGCCCTGAAATAAACGCATAGACGGGTACATCTTTAAACTTGGAAATGTCACTAACTGTCATGCCACCTGTAACTGTGACCTTAAAGCCAAGTGCATGAAGCTTATGAATGGTATCGAGATTTTTTGTTGTCCACTTATCTGCCTGCAAATCCGAGACTTCGCTAGCAGGGTGGTAAATAACTTGCTGAATATCTAAGCCACGCCAAAGCTTCAGTTGGTCATCCGTCCAAATGTCAGCGAGTTCAATTTGTACATCTCTACCACGAGCTCGCGCTTCCTTGGTGGCGGCCTCAACCGTTTCAGCACTTGCCTCACTCACCACACTTACCCAATCTGCTCCAGCATCAAACACCATTTTGGCAATCACCGCGCCTGCTTTGACCACGCGAACATCCGCTAGCACAATGTGCTTCGGGTAAAGCGTTCTTATAGTTCGCACAGCGTTCATACCCTCAGCTAGACACAAAATAGTGCCCACTTCAATCACATCAATGTATTGACTGGCTTGCTGCACAGCGCTTAGAGCAGATTGCAAATCTAAGTTATCGAGTGCAAGTTGGAGTTTTGGGCGCATGAGATTCCTTTAATCGCGGATGTTCAAGTGAATGTTGGCAAGTCATGTATGTGCAACTTTATTTATCAAGTAGCAAGCGCTTTTATTAAGCTAGGGATGTGGGAAGAAGGATGATGATTGCCGCCTTGGAAAGCTGTCTGAAACATCTTTAGAAAACATCAGCTCGAGGCTTTCGTGAATTCTGTAACAGCACGTTCTTCTCGATAAACATGTCTGATGTCACTAACAGTGAGATGCCATTATCGAGCCTTCTTAGACAGATTGCTTTCTTCTAAGCTGTTGCAGCTTGTTCATTTAGCGAATTTGGATGGGTTTTACCTGCCACCATGCTGTATATCCGAGCAGGGTTGTGAATCATAAATTTATCTAGTGTAGCTTGGCTGAATCCTTCTTCTAACAGTCGCGGTAAGAAGCGTTGTTTGATCCAGTTAAAGCCAGGACCGTAGCCATACACCGTGTGGTGGGTGCGGCGTCCCATGTCATTTGACAGCATAATTTGGTCTTCAAAACCATCGGCTACAAGCTGGCGCAGCAGATCTACGCGCACGCTGTCAGGATAGTATTTGGCTTTGCCCGGCCCGTCATAAATGATGGTGCAGCCTTTTCCAACTAACTTGCGGTGATACCAAAGGTCAGGTAAACGGTCAACATGAGCAATAATCATGCGGCTTAACTCAAAGCCTTCATCTTCCACAATCTCAGTTTGTTCAATACCCATCGTGCCGGAGGTTGTGTGGGTGTGTAAGCAAACGCCTGTTTCGGTGGCAGCCCTTGCCGCAGCTCGTAACACTTTTTCTTCATTGGCGGTCACGTGCAAATACGCTGTACCTGCTTTAACCCAGCCTGCTTTAGCAGTTGTACCGTCCATACCTACAGTGATGTCATGAACCATGCGTGCTTTTATAGTTTCGATGCTCCAGTCAGAAACCTCAGGTTCCATGCCGTGTTCTTGGCAAATGTAGCCTGTGCAAGCAATGACGTGAACGCCACTTTTTTGGGAGGCTGTCACCATACCCTTAGTGTTGCGGCCCCAGGATTCGGGAGTTGCTTCCACAATGCAGCCACCACCGATAGCTTTGAACTCTTCAAGCATCTGAACCGCCTTATCGACGCTATCCAGATGATGGCCAGCCTCAGCCTTTGAACCACTGCCTTGGGGTTGGGTGAGGATGTGTTCATGTGACATGGTGAACCCAAGCTCACCAGCATCAATATCCCCCAGTACAGTACGAATCTTTGACATTGCGTCACTCCCTTAATTTGAGCCCTGTCTGATGAACTTACATCTGGTCAGACTATGTCTTTATCAGGTTGATTTATCGAGATTAATTGTTTGGCACACATGTAAGTGGATACTCAAAAGTTTAGTACACACATCAGTATGTGTCAAGATTTCATAGGTTGAAATTCTGTTCGAAGAGATGCTAGCATAACGAGAATTTTCCAGTTATCAATTTGCAGGTTGTTCTTTTCTCAGGTTGTTCTTTTCTCAAGTCGTAATCTTTCAGGTCGCTATCATTCATCACTCTTAGGGAGGTTGTTATGCCAACACCTTCAAAAGTAGCCCTCATCACACGTGTCGCTGAGCTTTACTACGAACGTGAACTTAGTCAGAAAGACATTGCAGACATGCTTTCGCTATCGCGTCCAATGGTGTCACGTTTGATTGCCGAGGCTAAAGAAACGGGCGTTGTCAGTATTCACATTCGCCGTCCTGTTGAAAAACGGGAGGACTTAGCCACACAGTTGCTCGAGCGTTTTAATTTGAAAGAAGCCATTGTGGTTCGTAGTGGCAAGCTTGCCGCTCATGAAGATGCTCCTGCTAGTAATCATGAAATTTCACGTAAAAACGCAGGTGCAGCAGCAGCAGAGCTTTTAAGTACAATTTTGCGAGATGATGACGTTGTAGGCGTAAGTTGGGGCAGGGATTTGTATGACGCCGTGCAAAGCTTGCCTCAGCTCGAGCTTCACAACACGCAAGTTGTTCAGCTTGCTGGCGGCCTTGGTGAAGGAAATGTAGCAAGTGATGCCCCTGAAATCGCTCGCTTATTCGGCGAAAAACTGGGAGCTAGCGTTAGATACTTGCACGCGCCTACGGTCGTGCAGACCAGCGCAACCAAAACAACCTTATTAGAGCAAGCCCAGCTCGCCCAAACCATCACCTTGGCAAGTCAGTTAGACATTGCCCTTACCGGTATTGGGGCACTTAACGACAGTTCATCTAGCTTGAGTAAAGCAGGGTATCTGACGAGCCAAGACCAAACGGCATTTCAAA
>JBCCOX010000383.1:0-5291 GCA_039025155.1 Deinococcota bacterium
CTTAAGTTGCTCGAGGCAGACTTTGGCTTTGCAGCTAAAATTAATCCTGAGCACCGTCTTTTTAACCCTGAGCTTGGCGGTGGCGCGCTGTTAGATGTTGGTATTTATCCGCTATCGTTCGCTAGTTGGTTATTGGGTGTACCCACGGCAGTACATGGTGTGGCGCATTTAGGGGAAACTGGTGTAGATGAGGTGATGTCGGCCGTGCTCGAGCACCCCGGTGGCGCACAATCCCGCGTGACGGCTGCTGTCACGGTTCAGACACCGCACACTGCTAGCTTGATTGGTACAGAAGGTCACTTAACTGTTGGTCGTCCGTGGTTTGGCATTCCACGTGACAACAGCCACCGCGAGCATCACCTGACGATTACTAGAAATAATGCTGATACTCCAGAGATTGTGACTGTTCCCCACACAGGTCACGGGTATCAGTATGAAGCCGCTGAAGTTGGGCGTTGTGTGCGAGAAGGCTTGCTCGAGAGTCCGACCATGCCGCTAGCTGAGACCCTCGCCATAATGGAAGTGATGGATACACTGCGAGAAAGTTGGGGCTTGGTGTATCCACAAGAGCGTTGAGTTTATTCACCACCGACGAGAGTCAACAATGATGTCAACGCTTGATCATGAAGCCACCGTCAACAAAAAGGTTAGTGCCTGTGACAAAAGACGCTTGTGTTTCTGAGGCTAGAAATAACGCTGCTTGAGCAACTTCTTCAGGTTTAGCCATTCGCCCAAGCACATGAGCGTCGCGGGCAGCTTGCTCGAGCACCTCCGGTTGCTCAGTATCCGCCATCACCTGGTGGGTAAACCCGGCATCTACCCAGCCCGGACACAGCGCGTTTACACGGATGTGGCGTGGGGCAAGTTCTTGGGCTAGACCGAGACTAAAACTCGAGACCGCGCCTTTGGTCAGGGTGTACACCGTGCTGCCATCTGACCCTGCAAATGCAGATACCGATGAAAGGTTGACGATAGCACCGCCTTGCTGCATCAAAGGCACAAAGTACTTACAACTGAGAAATACACCGCGTACATTGACCGCGAGAATGGCATCAAAATCCTCTACCGACATGTCAACCACGCGCCCTTGCCGTAAGAGGCCAGCGGCATTAACCAGCACATGCACCGTTTGACCAGCTTGGCGCAAGCTGCCAGCAGCAGCCTCAACACTGGCAGCGTCTGTTAGGTCAGCAATCAAGGTTGTAACACGTACAGAATCTGTGGAGGCCTGCAAGGTTTGCGTAAGATGCTCGAGCCGTTCCGCATCTTGATCGAGGAGTACCACGTGCGCACCTGCGCTAGCAAATGCGTGACTAATAGCTTGACCGATACCCCCAGCTGCCCCGGTAATGACGACGGTTTTATCTGCGTATTCGCTCATAGGTCTCCTCGATAAGATAGTTTCATAGGTTTACGTGTAGTTAATTAACACTAAGTATCAATATGATAAGTCCCATCATTGCAAAGGTGAGTAATACCGCTCGAATGACCACAATCTGATCCCAGGTTTGCTGCAAGGTTCTTGCTTCAGCCAGGACATTCCCGCACTGTACTGCACTCACAAATTGACGGTTGATAGGACGAGCTTGTGTAAAATACAATCCCATATGTACGAGTAGTAAAACTATGACCAAAACCATGACAACACTTCTGGGTTGCGATATGCCCACAAATAGCAAACTTAGTATTGATCCTAAGAGTCCTGTTGCTGCAAAAAAGGGCATCCGTACATCCGCCACCGCATGAATATTACCGATAACCTCAGCAACAGCAGCGTCACTACTGTTAGCTAAAGCTGCACGTCCTACGACTGCAAAGAAAACATCGGTTCCATAAACCACCGCTACAGCGAGCAGCGCAAGGGCAAGTGATAGTACTGCTAACATCAAGCAGCAACCTGCGGCACTGCACCCAGTTGGCCAAAAAACTCTAAGGTATTAAGCTCATCCCAGTGTTCAACAAACTTGCCATCTTGTACTCGCCAGATGTCAATTGAACGCATATGGATAGTGTTCCCTGTAGGGATATTGCCCATAAAGTTTCCTTGATGTGTGCCTGTGTATGTAAAGCGACCAATTACTTTATCGCCTGCTATCATGACATCCTCAGCTGTCACCGCAAAATCAGGAAATGCCTGGAAAAACATGGCAAAGGTGGCTTTGGCGTTGTCGATGCCATCATCTACGAAGGCATTGTGATTGATGTAGGTTTCAGCACTGATGAAGCTATCAAATAAGCTCACATCGTGTTGATTGAGGGCGTCCACGAACGCGTGTGCTAGGTTTGCAGGATTAGACATATGAAACTCCTTTGGCATCCAAAAGTTTTGAAGTGGATGCATTGAGTAGGAGTGTAATGCTAAAATTACCTTTGTACAAGTACCTACTTTTTTGTCATATACTTACCCTAAGGTAAGTTTTGGAGTTGATGATGGCTGAACAAACCTTTGATTGTCCCATTGCAGCGTCGTTATCTGTTATTGGTGGCAAGTGGACAATTCTAGTGCTGTGGAACTTGATGGAACACCCCATGCGCACAGGTGAACTGAGGCGGGCAGTAGGTGAGGTGTCCGAAAAGATGTTAATTCGCACGCTACGTGACCTAGAGGGGCATGGCATGGTCGAGCGCATTCAGTATCCTGAAGTGCCGCCTCGAGTTGAGTACAAGTTGACGCATAAAGCAGAACTTTTACTGCCTGCGCTGAAAGCACTTTGTGACTGGGGGACTGAGCATTCGGGATTGTACAGGGCGGCTTGATTGATAGTTAGTGAGCAGATAAATTGAAATTTTCTAATTAAAAAACACGACCCGCCTAAAGAACAATAATGTCTGTTAATAGTACGGGTCGATTGCTAAAGAGCTTCGTTGCTAGTCTTGAGATACGGTAAAACGGCGATATAAACCTAAGATGCAACAGCAGTTTGTTTGTGACACGCACTAACGATGTCTTTAGCTAGTGGCATCACATCCTCACCATTGGCAAGGCGTTTAATAAGCGCAGACCCAACCACTACGCCATCTGCTACTTGGGCGATGGGTCGGGCAGTGTCGCTGCTGGAAACTCCGAACCCAACCGCCACAGGTAGGTCACTCACGGTTTTGGTGCGGCGTACCAGCTCAGGTACATCCGCGGGCAAGCTGCTGCGCGCCCCGGTAACGCCTGTCACCGATACCGCGTAGATAAAGCCACGGCAATCTTGGGTGACGCGCTTGAGGCGGGCTTCGGTAGAGGTCGGTGCAACTAGAAATACAGTGTCAAGCTCAGCATCTCTGGCAGCGGCAATCATGCTCTCACCTTCGTCTGGTGGGAGGTCGGGCAAAATGACACCATCGGCACCTGCGGTCTTTAAATCATTTACAAATTGTTCTTCGCCGCGCACGTAGATGGGGTTGTAGTAGGTCATCATGACGATGGCTTTGTTGCTATCCTCACGCAGTTGTGAGATGAGTGCTAACGTTTTGTCCATCGTTATACCCGCACGCAAGGCAGCCTCACCGGATTTTTGAATGGTTGGCCCGTCACCAAGAGGGTCGGAATAAGGCATGCCAACCTCGAGCACATCCGCAACATCTAAAATGGCTCGAGCTTGCTGTAAAAAAGTGTCCTCATCTGGAAAGCCAGCCGTTAAGTAGGGAATAAACGCTGCACGACCTTCAGCTCTGGCGTTGGCAAACACATCATCAATCCGGCTCATAAACTCACTCCTTGGGAGGCATTCTCAGCTTGTTGAGGATGTTGATGTTGCAGTTTTTCTTGCATTTCAAGTACACGCATGGCTTCGTTAACGTCTTTATCGCCGCGACCAGACAAATTTACGATGATGACGGCATCGGTTGGCATGGTGGGTGCAAGTTCCATGGTGTAGGCAATCGCATGGGCGGTCTCGAGCGCCGGAATAATGCCCTCAATTTCACTAAGTTTGCCAAATGCCGCAAGAGCTTTGGTGTCATCCACGCCGATGTACTCGGCAATGTTCGCCGCGGCATAGTAGGAATGCTCAGGCCCCACGCCGGGGTAATCTAGCCCAGCAGAGACCGAGTGCGCGGGGGTAATTTGCCCATCATCATCTGACATTAAGTACATGAGTGCGCCGTGCAGTACGCCCGTTTTACCTGCGGAAATACTCGCTGCGTGACTGCCTGTGGTGAGGCCGTGCCCGGCGGCTTCAATGCCGTAAAGTTTGGGGCGCTGACCTTCATCCAAATACGCATACGGTGCAAAAATGCCGATAGCGTTGGAGCCACCTCCCACACAAGCAACGACGGCATCTGGAATGGTGCGACCTTCGACAGCCTCGAGCTGCACCATGGTTTCTTGTCCAATCACACTCTGAAAATCGCGCACCATCATCGGGTAGGGGTGCGGGCCCACCACCGAGCCGATAATGTAAAACGTATCGCGCACGTTGGTGACCCAATCGCGGATGGCTTCGTTGGTGGCATCTTTTAAGGTGCGTGTGCCACTGGTGACCGGGCGCACCTCAGCCCCGAGCAGTTTCATCCTAAACACATTCAGCGATTGGCGACGTACGTCTTCTTCGCCCATGTAAACAACGCAGTCGAGGTTGAACAGGGCTGCGGCAGTGGCGGTCGCCACGCCGTGCTGCCCTGCACCTGTTTCAGCAATAACTCGATTTTTACCTAGTTTTTTGGCGAGCAGTGCTTGCCCAATGGTGTTGTTAATTTTGTGTGCGCCGGTGTGGTTGAGGTCTTCGCGTTTGAGGTAAATCTTCGCGCCGCCGCAGTGTTTGGTGAGGTTTTCAGCGAAGTACAGCAAACTAGGGCGGCCCACAAAGGTTTTTAAGTAATGATGAAACTCACGTTGGAACTCAGGGTCGTTGGCAGCTTGGGTGTAAGCCTCGGTGAGTTCGTCGAGGGCAGGAATAAGCGTTTCGGGCACGTAGCGCCCGCCAAAGATGCCGTAGCGCCCGCGAGCGTTAGGTAAAGGGTATGGCATAGTCAGCCTCCTTGAGTATGACTATCTAGGGTGTATTGAGTTGTAAAGTTAGGGAATAAAAAAGTATGTTGCAGCCCGGCTCACCAGTGTTGGTGATGCCATTTGAAGCTACGCGGGGTACGCACGCGCTGATGTTGCTTGTTGGCTTGGACTAGCACGACGCGAGCATAACACATACTCGCGTCCCTATGTCCAGCACTGTTTCCGCAATTTGTAATGGCATTGTTGTGGTTAAGGCAGCGTTGATAGCTTACTATCAATAATCAACATCCCACAAAATCACGTCCTTATCCATAGAACCACTCACGATGCGGTTGCCATCAGGTGAAAATGC
>JBCCOX010000384.1:0-5279 GCA_039025155.1 Deinococcota bacterium
ATAATTCTAGTAGCAGAGCTTGATCATCAGCCCCACCTCGATCGCTAGGACGCGCCCTCGCTGCTGAATGCAAACCCGCCCCTACCACCCCAGCAACTCACGAATATCGGTAATAACATTAGCCGACACCGAAAACTTAGCGTAGTACTCTAAAGCCTCCACCATCACCTGGCTCGCTAGGCCAGCACTGGCCGCGTTCCATAACGACAAAGGTGTAATGCAGTAGGTGTGCATGCGCTCGGGCTTTTTTCTAGCTCGGCAAAAGGCACAATGGCGCTGCGCGCGTCTTCTGCTAGCGCGTTGAACGTCTCTAGGAAAATGCTGCGGTCCGATTGTACAATCAGCGGGTTGGCGGGATTCATGATCGTGAGCTTATCCTAACCTCGAGGCTATTTCATTCTGTAGCAAATTAACCTAGCAGAGTATCAACATCAGTTTGTAACTACTGACAGTCGCCCTGCGTTAGCTAGTAAAAACAGCACGATAAACAAGCCAATACCTACAAGTGTGACGGCAAAAGACTGCATCACCAGTTTTTTATGACGGCGTGCATTGATGACCTCAACAATAATACCGCCAGTAGCAGAGATAATAAGCGCAGCAAGAGATATAAATGCTACACCTAGTGCTGTACTCAAGTTCGGGTTAAGTTGGTTTTGAACAATACCAACCATAAAAATGCTCAGTGCAATGCATTGGACACCCAAAGATTTGTAAGATAGTTTTCGCATCTAGTAATACCTAATTTAATCGTTTGAGCAGCTTATCGTACTCATCGTGCTTGCCAATCCAAAACCAATAAATCGCGTCACGCTCAACAAGCCCCAAAGCCCTATATTTTTCACTCACACGAACTGAATAAATGCTCTGCCTTTGACTGACACGTTTAGATTGAAGACTTTCATGATGAGGATTTTGACGCCATAATTTATAGTTTTTTCTGGCTTGGCGTTGCACTTGTGTTGGTAAATCAGCAAAGGACTTTCTAAATTCTCGAGTAACGTGCGATGTCACAAATCTGCGGATTTATCTAAAAATGTCTCCAATGTTTCCGTATGACCTCCAGCAATATCCTGTCTCACATGTTTAACAAGCTGGTCCCACTGTGCGTCTGTCGTAGCAGCAAATTTATCAGCCCAGATTTGTTCGTCTTTCAACTCGACCAACCAGCGCGATGCAATAGCGTTTTGGCTTTCCGGTGGTAACTTCTCAAACGCTTTGACAACTTGTTGAAGTAGGTTGTTTGCCATAGACTTTACCTCTGCAAAATACTAGCACAGTCAACAAATAAAGGCCTCCCGTAGGAGGCCCTCGAAATTAACAACGATTCAGTCTACAAGTAGCACAGCAATACCGGGTAAGGTTTTACCCTCGAGCAACTCCAAAGAAGCTCCCCCACCCGTAGAAATATGATCTATTTTGTCTGCCAACCCCACAGCGTTAATCGCTGCCACCGAGTCTCCCCCACCAATCACCACGTAGCCGTCTAGAGCAGCAACGGTCTCAGCAATGGCTTTAGTACCACGGTCAAATGGTGATGTTTCAAACACACCTAGTGGACCGTTCCATAACACGGTTTTAGCGTTTGCTAGTGAGTCTTTATAGACTTGAATCGCGTCTGGGCCAGCGTCTAGCCCTATATAACCGTCTGGAATGTCGTTGGATGGATACACAGCGGTATCAACACCCTCAGCAATTTCGGTTGCGCATAAAGAGTCTTGGGGCAAACGCACAGTAACGCCTTTAGCGTTGGCTTGTTCCAGAATATCTTTGGCAACATCTAATTTGTCATCTTCTACCAGTGACTTACCGACATTCCCACCTTGGGCTTTAAAAAACGTGTAGGCCATCGCGCCACCGACCAAAATCTCATCGACCACGTTAATGAGGTTAGTCATTACGCCAATTTTGTCAGAGACTTTGGCACCACCCAAAATAACTTTGAACGGTTTTTCAGGTGCTTCTAGCAGGTTACCGAGCACAGATACTTCGCGGGCTAAGAGCAAACCTGCCGCGCTAGGTAGTAGATGCGCCACACCTTCGGTACTGGCGTGGGCCCGGTGGGCTGCACCAAAGGCATCACTTATGAACACATCGCCATAGCTTGCTAGAATTTTGGCGAACTCAGGATTGTTTTTAGTTTCGCGGCTGTCAAAGCGGAGGTTTTCAAGCAGGGTGATGCTACCTTCAGGTGCGTCTGCTACAAACTTAGCTTGCTCGTCGGACGCGGCACCCTCGGTAGCTAAGTAGCGAACATCAGTACCAAGATGTTCACTCAAGCGCTTGGCAACTGGTCCCAAGCGGTATTTGTCTTCAGCACCTTTGGGCCGACCCAAGTGACTCATCAACACTAACGTGACACCCTCATCAACAAGTTTGCGAATGGTCGGCAACGTTGCGGTGATGCGGCTTTCGTCTTGCACCACGCCATCTTTAAGCGGCACATTAAAGTCAGCCCGCATGAGCACGCGCTTACCCTGCACAGAAATATCATCTAAGGTTCGGAGTTTCATAATTGCCTCTCCTTCAAAACACAAAAAGGGGAAGCCGACACCTGTCAGACTTCCCCAATCATCACAAATAGCTACCTTTACAGACTCTTCGCCATAATTTCGACAACGTCCACCATGCGGTTACTGTAACCCCACTCGTTGTCGTACCAGACAAATACTTTGGCCATATTGCCCATGGTTTTGGTCATGAGGCTGTCAAAAATGCCGGAGTGCGGGTTGCCGACAATATCTTTAAGCACAAGCGGATCGGTGCTGTAGTCAACAATGCCTTTAAGCGGGCCGTCAGCAGCCGTTTTGATAGCACTGTTGATCTCTTCTGCCGTGACGTCTTTACCAAGTAGCGCAGTTACGTCCGAGATGGAGCCGGTTGGCGTGGGCACGCGAATGGCAACACCATCGAACCGCCCTTGGAAGTGAGGGAGCACTTTACCGACAGCCCTGGCTGCCCCCGTTGTCGTCGGAATCATGTTAACCGCAGCAGCTCGCGCCCGGCGTGGGTCTTTGTGAGGCAAGTCGAGGATGTTTTGGTCGTTAGTGTAGGAGTGAATGGTTGTCATCATCGCTTTTTCAACGCCAAAGCTCTCTTGTAGCACGTTCATTACAGGTGCTAGCGAGTTGGTTGTGCACGATGCGTTAGAGACAATCACATGTTTGTCTGGGTCGTACTGGTCTGAGTTAACGCCCAGCATAATGTCAAAGTCAGCATCTGGGCTAGGTGCAGAAATCAGCACTTTCTTAGCACCGGCCGTTAAGTGCATGGCAGCTTGTTCGCGCTTGGTGAAAATTCCGGTTGATTCAATCACCAAGTCCACGCCGAGGTCACCCCAAGGTAGTTCTTCAGGGTTGCGAATAGCGGTTGCTTGCACGGTTTTTCCACCTACTTTGATGCTGTCATCATCAAAGCTAATTTCGTCTGGGAACTTGCCGTAGTTAGAGTCGTACTTGAGCAGTTGGGCGAGCATGTCGTTACTGGTGAGGTCGTTAATGAGCGCCACGTCGTGCCCACGCTCATGCATGATTCTAAAAATCTGACGACCAATACGTCCAAATCCGTTAATACCTACTTTCATGATTATGCCTCCTTTGGCATTATTCGCATAACTTCTAACGTGCACATCTTGCACACGCATGATTAAAAACTAAACACAGTCGCGACAAATTGCTAGCGCTCCCCGCCAGCAATTGTAACGCACATCGTAGAATACCTTCAGAAACGTTTGCCCCTAGGTATTGACGCTACGCTAACGAACGACTTGCCAGCGCCGCCAAACCCATTTAGTCACATCATTCGTCACATCAAATGCTCCTGTAAAGAGGCTCAACCTATGAAACCGTTAGTCGCAGTATTAACTTGTACAGCAATGACACTTGCGCTCCTTGCAACACCAGCAATCTTTGCCCAAAGTACCAACATCAATCCAGAGTTCGAGATTACCTTGAGTTCAGGACTTCCGCCACTAACAGTATTTTTTGATGCGTCTAACACAGCGGTAGTAGATGACAATGCCAACGATTTGAGCTATGTGTGGACGTTTGCAGATGGCAGCACGGCTGAAGGTATCAATGTCGAGAAAACCTTTAACCGGGCAGGTGAGACGGATGTACTACTTACCGTAGGTGATGGCAATGTGCAAGCTCAGGTGCAGAAGACGATTACTGTACAAACACCAGAAAACGAAGATGGCACACTCACGATGCGACCTGAAGAAGGGTATGTGTTTAGTAAACATGGTGTGGCTGTTCTATCCACCAATGAGGCGCTGCAAGAAACTGTCAACATCACGATTGAAGAAGCAGATACCCTTGAAGACTTTCAAGAAGACATTAGTGTCGTTAATTCTCCCAATCTAGATAATGATCGCGTTGAGGTTCTTTCATTTATCTACGGCATTAGTAGTGATAGAGAAGTTATAGCCAGAGGTGACGGGCAATGGTTTGGGCTTGCAATTACTGTCCCTGAAAGTATTGATTATTCCGAGATTGCCATTGTCTACGTTAGACGAGGGAAGTACATACTCCCCCCCATATCAGAGAACTATTGGAGCCCTACCAGTGGCATTTACCGACCCAATCAAAACATTCTTTACACAAGATTCGTTTGGTTGAGTCCTGAGCCTATATATATTGCTCTAGTGAGGACAGATGGGGGATTCTTCAATTGACTATCATCCAAATAACCCATGTCAACCACTTGACTTGGGTTAACTGCTTGACGACAGAAGTAGCTCGAGCTGAGTACTGTAGCTGCTAGGAGGAAACATTATGAGCACAATTAATACCCTTATGCCGCGCCAAGCAGTTCCTAGTTTGGAAGTTTCAACTGTGGGTGGTGGTTCTTGGAACCTTGCTAACCAAACCCCAGAAAATTTTACGATGGTTGTGTTTTACCGTGGTCTACACTGCCCCATCTGCGGACGCTACCTGAAAGATTTAAACAATAAGCTCGAGAAATTCACTGAACGCGGCGTCAACGTCGTAGCCATTAGCAGCGATGACGAAGACCGCGCAACAGCAGCTAAACAAGACTGGAAACTTGATAACCTCACCGTAGGTTACGGGCTTGATTTGGATAAAGCTCGAGAATGGGGCTTGTACATTTCCACCAGTCGCGGCAAAACCTCAACTGGCGTCGTAGAACCCGACCTCTTTAGCGAACCCGGTTTGTATTTGATCCGCCCAGACGGCACACTTTACTTTGGCACTGTACAAACCATGCCTTTTGCTCGCCCTAACTTCGCTGAGATTTTAGGCGCGCTTGACTTTGTG
>JBCCOX010000385.1:0-5263 GCA_039025155.1 Deinococcota bacterium
AAAACAACAACGTATTGACCGAGTTGTAGAGTTGCTCGAGCTTGTTGGTCTAGAAGCGTGGCACTTACGCCGTTACCCCCACGAGTTTTCAGGTGGGCAGCGGCAGCGCATTGGCATTGCTAGGGCGCTTGCCGTTGAGCCTGAGTTTATTGTGGCTGATGAATGTGTGTCTGCATTGGATGTCTCGATTCAAGCACAAGTCCTGGACCTACTCAGAGAGTTACGAGAAAAACTCAGCTTAACGATGCTGTTTATCTCGCATGATTTAGCTGTAGTGGAAGAAATTAGTGACCGTGTGGCAGTGATGTACAAAGGCAAGTTAGTTGAAGTGCAAGATGCCCACCGCCTCTACCGCGACCCGCAACACAACTACACCAAAGCTCTGTTATCATCTGTGCCCATTCCCGACCCCAACGTGCAGCGTGAGCGCATTCACTGGGATGGCGTTGTGTAAGCATGGTTTCACTTTCGTTACTCTTGGCACAAGAAAAACTTGCTGAGATTAGGCGCGAGGCCCAGCGCCAGCACCTTATTAAGCTAGCTAACACGCCGCACCCAGAACCTCAAGTTCCTGCTGGTTTACGCTTACTCATTGACCTTAAACGCAATAAGCAGGAGGCGCTTAATGACCTTAGCAAGCTCTTAAACAAGCTTCACACGCATCCTTACTGGCAAGTGTTTTGCAAAATCAACTTGGAAGCAAGCCATCATGTGAACGCTGCGCAGCAAGTCCACATTCATGAGCAGCGTCAAGTAAGTAGCCACGACCGTGAACTCGAGCAGAGCATTCAAGTGATTTGTAACCACCGTATCGTTTTAGCCCGCCTGTGGTGCGAGCTTAATGCGCTTCAGCCTCAAGACCTAGATACACCTAACCAAGATCATCTTTCGGCGTACTGATTATGTGTCGTAGTGGACTGAACATGCTGCCGTCAAATCTTCATACAGTTTGTGATGTAAAGGAGGAAGCATGATTACCGTTGCAAACCGCATCTACGTTAGCCCAGATTTTGCAGATGCGTTTGAAACCCGTTTTAGAGAGCGGGCCGGGCTGGTAGACACCATGCCGGGGTTTTTGTTCAACCAAGTGTTACGCCCCACCAAAGAAGGTGACCCTTATGTTGTGTTTACCTTTTGGGAGACCCTAGAAGACTTTCAAGTCTGGGTGCGCTCAGACGAGTTTAAGCAAGGCCACGCGAAAAGTGGCTCACTGCCCAAAGAAGCCTTTAGCCAGAAGAACAAATTAGAAATCCATCAAGTGATTCAAGACTCACGCGACCCTGAACTGGTGGCCGCTGCCCCGGTTAGTTTGGAGACAGCTCATGATTAAACGCTTACTTATTCTTACTGCCCTAGTCTTACCTTTTGCATTTGGACAAACCTTAACCGACGCCTTGGGTGATGAGGTTAACGTCAGTGATACCTCCAGAGTCATTAGTTTAGGCGGTGACATTACCGAGATTATTTTTGCGCTAGGACAAGAGGAACACTTGGTTGCCCGCGATAGCTCGAGCGGCTACCCAACTGCGGTGAGCACCTTACCCGAGGTTGGCTACGTACGCCGTCTAGCCACCGAGGGTGTGTTGTCGCTCGAACCCAGCCTCATTATTACCAGTGAAGATGCGGGTCCACCTGAAGTGCTTACGCAAATTCGGCAAGCTGGCGTACCACTGTTTGTTGTGCCTACCGAAGAGTCTATTGAGGGTGCCAAAGCTAAAATTAGCGCCATCGCGCAAATCTTCGACGCCCAAGCCCAAGCAGATGACCTCAACCGACAGATTGATTTAGATGTTTTAGAGGCCCAGTTGTATACAGATGCCGCTCGAGCTAGTGACACCCCAAGCGTCATGTTTATCTACGCACGCGGTGCCGGTACGTTGTCGGTGTCTGGCACCGACACCTCTGCCCACGCCATGATCGAACTCGCGGGCGCACGCAACGCAGTCGTCGAATACGAAGGCTACAAACCTCTCACAGCAGAGGCCGCCGTGGCTGCTGCACCGGACATGTTGCTCTTTTTGGAAAGCGGTCTCGCTAGTGTTGGCGGTGCTGAAGGTCTTACCGAGCTACCCGGTCTTGCCCTCACCCCTGCTTATGACAGCAATCAGGTGTTAGCGATGGACGGCCTGTATTTGCTTGGCTTTGGACCGCGCGTGGGGCAAGCTATTAAAGCCTTGACCCTCGCGATGTACCCAGATGTTGATGTGGCAACAGCACCTTAGGATGGCGTCTTGCTAACGCTATGAAACCTTCTTTAACCGTATCAACACCACCTGCACCAACCACAAAGGTGCAGGTGGATCAACATCTCAAAACGCGCCAGCTCAAGGCAACTACGTTACTGGTCGTCCTAAGCTTGTTATTGGTCGTAAGTATCCTCCTCAACGTGGGCATGGGTGCTGTGCAAATACGTCCTGCTGAGGTGGCTAGCATTTTACTAAGCCGGGTCGGGGTGGATACAAGTGTGCCCTTTGCGGGTCGTCAAGAGGCTGTGCTGATGGCCATTCGCTTGCCTCGAGTCTTGCTAGGGGTGCTTGTGGGTGCTTCTTTAGCTGTTTCCGGTGCAGCCATGCAAGGGCTCTTTCGCAATCCCCTAGCAGCACCGGGGTTACTGGGGGTCTCGAGCGGAGCTGCACTGGCAGCCACTGGCATCATTGTGTTTGGTAGTGCGCTACCACTTGGCTTGCGTGATCCCCTAGGTTCTTGGTTACTACCAGCCGCCGCCTTTGCTGGCAGCTTAATCGTGACCTTGTTTGTCTATAGTATTGCCACCCGTAGCGGACGGACCGATGTTGGCACCATGCTCTTAGCAGGTGTTGCCATTAACGCCCTAGCTGGCTCAGGTACAGGCCTACTTGTGTTTGTGGCTGACGATGCCCAACTGCGCGACATCACTTTCTGGAGTTTGGGTAGTCTTGGTGGCATCACCTGGACGCGGCTTACGGCAGCCGCCCCGTTCATGCTGGCAGCTATGTTTTTACTGCCACAACTTGCCAAAGGACTTAACGCTTTTTTATTGGGTGAATCTGAAGCCAGACACCTTGGCGTGGACGTTCAAGTCATTAAACTTGCTACGGTATTTTTGGCAGCCGCCGCTGTGGGTGCTGCGGTGTCGGTGGCGGGCATTATTGGTTTTGTGGGCTTGGTGGTGCCACACTTAATTCGCATGGTCGTAGGGCCAAACCATCATGTATTACTACCCGCGTCGTTACTACTGGGGGCAAGTTTATTGTTACTGGCTGATCTTTTCGCCCGCATGGTGGTCATCCCGGCTGAGCTTCCCATTGGCATCGTGACCTCCTTGGTGGGTGGGCCGTTCTTTTTGTGGTTGCTGCTTCAAGGTCGGCAGCGGCTTGGAGGGTTGTGATGCTCGAGATTTACAATATCTGGGGTTGGCAATGCTGGAGTTGGCAATGCTGGGGTTGGCAATGCTAAGCGTTGACCGCGTGTCCTATGCCATTAATGGACAAGCCCTGTTACGTGAAATCAGTTTTGACCTAACACCGGGTGAAGTTTTAGCTGTAGTAGGTCCTAATGGTGCCGGCAAATCGACGTTACTGAACACCATTGTTGGTGACCTCAGTCCGTCGTCTGGACACATTATGCTGGACGAGCTTCCTTTGCGTGCATGGACACCTTTAGACCTTGCCAAGCGCCGGGCGCTCTTGCCACAAACCTCAACCCTCTCGTTCCCCTTTACCGTGTATGAGGTTGCTCTGATGGGCCGCAACCCCCACGACACATCTAACGCCCGCAACGCCCAAATTAGCCAAGATGCTCTGGCACGTAACGGGATGTTACACTTTGCCCATCGGGAATATCCAAGTTTATCTGGTGGTGAGCGGCAACGGGTACAACTGGCGCGGGTTTTAAGTCAGGTTTGGGAGTTACCTGAAACAGGTAGTCGCTATTTGTTTTTAGATGAACCCACCAACAACCTCGACCTAGCGCATCAGCACCACAGTTTGCAGGTTGCCAAACAGTTTGCGGCAGAAGGTACCGGCGTGCTGGCGGTACTCCACGACCTCAATTTGGCCGCGCAGTATGCTGACCGTGTACTTATTTTGTGTGCTGGGCGCGTTGTTGCCCTTGGTACTGCCAACGAGGTCATGACCACGGAGATACTCTGTCCAGCGTTCGACTTGCCCGTCATGGTGATGAAGCACCCATGCCTAAATTGCCCGTTGATTGTGTCGGCGTTTGGTGAGGCTGCTCAGGTTGATGCTGGTATAGCCGAGATGCGACAGCCCCAAGCTGAGGTCGCCACATGACAGCCCCAACCCACCTTATAGGCGACATGATGCTAGGTCAGTGTCGCTATCAATATCAGCAGCATCAATATCAGCAGCGCGAACATCCACTAGATGTGTACCAACCAGGCGGTGAACGTTCATGACGGGGTCGGTTGTAAGTTCTAAACCACGCTACCCAAGTCACGCTGAAACTGCGCGTAGTTTAGTTGTCAACTGTAGACACGCAGTGCTAGCAAGCACGATGGCAACCGCATCTGGGATATCTGGTCAACCGTATACCTCGGTAGTTGATTACGCTGTGCTCGAGGACGGAAGTCTCATTACCTTACTGAGTGATCTAGCTGAGCACAGTCGTAATCTGCAACGTGACGGACGGTGTTCGTTATTTATTCAAGCAGTTCACGACAAACCCCTCGAGCACCCCAGAACCAGTCTTATTGGTACGTTTAAGGTAGCTGGTCAAGATCAACAGCAAGCTTACAAAGACATTTATCTAGCTCAGCACCCACAAGCTGAACGCTACATCACGTTTAGCGATTTTCAGGTTTATCACTTTAGCCCTACCCGTGCTTATACCATTGCTGGCTTTGGGCGCATGGGTTGGTGTAACGCTGAAAGCTATCAGCAAGCTGAGCCCGATCCTCTTATTAACATGGCTGCTGGTGCAATCAGTCACATGAATGAAGACCACAGCGCGAACTTGCAGGACTACGCAAAAGCATTTTTAGGACTCACCTGGGCGCGTGATGTACATATGTTAAGCCTAGACAGATACGGGTTTGATGTTGTTGTGCGAGGTCACAACAGTGACGACAGTAACCATGAAGACAGCGGTGAAGCATCTCGAGTTGAACAACACCGCATCAGTTTTACTGAACCCCTGAGTAATGCCAAGCACCTGCGTGCTGTAATGGTCAAACTTGCTAATGAAGCAAGGTCCCGCTTGGCGGTCACGTCATGAGAGGGTCGTCATGAGAGGGTCATCATGAGTACGCCACCCTCCACTACAG